>CAIJIZ010000785.1 GCA_903820735.1 uncultured Pirellula sp. | reverse complement strand
ATAGATCCCTGCGATCAGTTTGACCAGTGTGGACTTCCCTGAACCGTTCTCCCCGACAATCGCGATCGTTTCTCCCGGATGGATCGTGAAAGAAACGTCCGACAATGCAACCTGCTCTTGGCCTTCGTACCGAAATGACACATTCTCAAAGCAGATCTCGGACTTAAAGCTCTTCGCTTGTTCCGCTGTTTGCGTCAGTATTCCGTCCGCGGTTTCTAACGGTGTTCGAGCAGTAGTCTTATCGTCATCTGCATCGTCGATGAAGTGTTTCAAAGATGCGACATAGACTTGGTGGTCGGCGATCGCCGCCAAGGAATGTGTGGCATCTTCAAGCGATTTGCGCAGCCGAATGGCGGAGGCAGCGAAAAACACGATGCTTCCCAAGCCAACTGTTGCTCCGTCCGGACGCATGAGCATCCGCCAAATCAACCCAACGAAGAGGATTGTGCAAAGGATAGAAAACAGCGAACCCCCAATAAATTGCTTGATGTCCTTCTGCGCTTCCTCGTCTCGCTTGGTCGACAAAGCCGCTCGAAATTGCGAGATCAAGTGATCGGAGATCCCTAAGAGTCGTGTTTCTGCAACGCTTTGCGGGGATGTAAGCAGTCCGACAAAATATCCGACTCGCCTGCGATCCTTCGCGCGCTCTTGAAGATCCGCCGACATCTTGGATCCAAGCCGTAGCTGAAACCAGAGATAAGGAAGAAAACAGGGAGGGACGACCACAAGAATCAGTGGCTCGATACGAGCTAACATCACGGAGATTGTGACGATTTGAAGCAGCGATGCGATGATCTGAGAATTTCTGCCAACCAACTCTACCAATCGCTCTGCGCTGTTCGATTTGATCTTCTCGAGTTGATTCATCGATCTGCTTTGCTCAAAGAACGAAACAGGGCGCAGGAGCGACCTGCGAAGAATCATTTCGTTGACCTCGACCACGGCCTTCTCACGCAACAAGTTGCGGAACAACTTGTGCGCGAGACTAACTACCGCCTCGACGATCCCAACCCACATCAACAAAAATAACCAGCTTTGAACACCCTTGCCTTGATTGCTCAACTGATCGTCTATCAGTCCTCGCAAGCTCATGAACAGCAAGACCGGGGTCAAACCGGAAAGGAATCCGCATAAAATTAAACCTAGAGTGTAAAAACGATTGACTCGCCACAAGACGCTATATGCCCAGCGATGGACTCCTAACTGTTTGTAAAACTCCTTGCCGGAAATCATCTCTTTGCTTCCCCCGACTTGTTTTCAGTCCGTGCCGCCTGCGCTAAACTTCGATTTCGATAATTACCTAGAAGCACTTCTGGTATGCCATGATAAACGGCGCTAGCCAAATAACGAAGCTTATCCGAGTGCCGTTCGCGGATCCGCATAAAAAACAAACCCTGACGCCACCGTCGCTGTAACTCTAGCCACATGCTAGGCCCTCGCGCAACGACTTCATCGGTGTCGCTAAAGACCCCCAATCCCAGTTGTTCGATAAGTCCTTCACTCACCGGAGATTTACTGCGGAGAATCTCTTGTTCCTCCGGGATCCTTACACCCAACCAATAAGCGGAGCTTCCAATCGCTAATTCCAAGATGCCTAACCAACCGTGATCCGCTGCTCGCTTTCGCACTCGATTCCAGTCCAAGGAATCCCAGTCCAAGGAATCTTTGTCGCGATTCGAAGTGTGTTGAATGAACTCAGCAAGATCAACAATTTTGAAGAAGTACGGGATTCGCTGCCGACGCTCCCAGGCGTCCTTTGCAATTTGTAGACATAAGACCGCAGCAAGATCCTCGTCACACATCATCGAGACCTCACCGCAACCGGTTTGCCATCGAACCGATCGCTCAAAAATCAAATCGGCTTTCTCTTGGTAAGGAAAGTACTTCGGTACCAAACCCCAGTGGAGATCGACCGGTATACCTGTTTCGTTATGTACCAAATCCACCGCTTGGTCATATCGCTTCGCAATCCGGTATCCCATGCGCGAAAACAATTCAATCGCGTCAGCAGCCTGCTTTTGACGAATCAACAAGTCGATGTCCCAGCCTTGGCGTAGCCCAATATCACCGTAAATGTATTCTGCTAAAACCGTCCCTTTGAAAGCGATCGAGTCGATCCCAAGATTCGCTAGCTCCTGTTGAATGTTTACAATCTCGGCTGCAAGCCGATGGCATCGTTCGGTATTCGCTTGCACGCGATTTTCCAAGCGACGCATCCAACTCTTCGTGGCAATACCAACAAAGTAATCTTTGGCATGACGGTTCAGTAACGGTAGAATCCTGTGCTTGGCAGCTAGGCGAAGAAGCAACTCCCAGTCGATCTTCGATCCCTCCCGGGGGACTGTAAGCTGCTGATCTGCTGGTTGCTGTTGCGACCATTGTTGCTTACCGAGCAATCGCTCAATGAAATCTTGCGGGGGGGCGGTGCGACTACATGCTAAAAGAAGTTGGCACTCGAGGGACTGCGAGGGGTTAATTTGTGCAGTATGTGTTCGCTCGCTGAAAGCTTGTGCTTCGTTGGGTGGATCCAAGTGCATCTGTTCTACTGCCCGATCAAATGCGTTGTTAAAAGAGTTGTCAAATGCTCTGGCGACTGCTGAAAAGAATCACATCTTGTTGCCGCGGCAAGTCCTAAGCAATCGGGGTATTCTCGCCGATAAACTTCAGTCCCAAGTCCCCCCGCTGTTTATAATCCCTGCTGCGGAGGGAGTATGGTAGTCGAACCTTCGAAAATCTCCCAGACATTCGGCTAAAATCCCCAGTTTGAAAGTCCCCGTTCTGTAACCCCAGCGCCGTAACCACAGCACCGTAACTACAGATCCCTAACCATCGGCAATCGCCAAATTCGCTGAATTCCTATTCCTAAACACCCAAACGAACATTTGTCCCGTGTTACCAGCAAATCTAAAACCGCCACCGGGGGGAAGCGAGCTTTGTTTTATCCTCGGCATCGATTACCGCAGTGGGACGAATCACCTCTACCAATTGCTTCGGTTGCACCCGCAGTGTGTCGGTCTCGCCCCCATTTGGGAGGATTTCGTCCTTCACCACTCTCATCATCTGCATTCGTACGTGCAGTCACTTTTCGGATCGTGGAATCCGAAATGGAGAGTTGATGTGCAAGTTGGCACACGTGGAGATTTGTTGCGTTCCTTCGGAGTAGTCCTTGAGAATTTTCTTATGAAGCAAACACTTGGGGGGGCCCTAGAGTCCTTACCAAAACGCTTTGTTACGAAAACCCCAAGTGTCGAAGGGTTGGAGAACTTCTTCGAGCTTTTCCCCACCGCGATTCCCATCGTGCTTATTCGCGATGGGCGTTGCGTGGTCGAGTCGGGTATGAAGTCGTTCGGGTGGAATTTTCAGCAAGCTTCTGAGCGTTGGAGGAGACGCGCTCGCAGGATACTGGAGTTTGAGTCTTCGCCACTCGCTGCGAGTCGACTGTGGCTGAAAGTTCGGTTCGAAGACCTTATTCGCGATGAACGAGGATGCATGACTGCTATTCTAAAGGGGCTTGGGCTCGACGTTGATCTCTACGACTTTCATCGAGCAGGCGAACTGAAGATTCTTGGAGGGTCTGAGTCCGCGCAGAAGAGTGGTGACTTGCATTGGCGCAGTACGGAGAAGCCAGCCGGTTTCGATCCTACCGATCGCATTTCGCATTGGACCGATGAGCAACGCGAGCAATTCAATAGGATCGCTGGTGAAGAACTACGACTTCTCGGATATGAATAGCTTGAGCCTACGGGTTACTTGCGGGCCCATAGTGAGTCGTAGATATCCGCCACTCGTTGCATGCGTTGCGTAAAGGAAAACTCGTCTTCGATAAGCCGTCGTGCTTGACGGACGCGATCATCGATCGCCGATCCGTAGATCGATTCGAGGACCGAGTTATCCAACGCGTGCTGGTCACCCGGTTCAATCAACCACCCTGTCTTATCGGGATAAATGAGTCTCGGCACACCTGCAACTCGTGTAGCCACTACAGGTACTTCCAACGCCATCGCTTCTAATACAACATTCGGTAATCCCTCGCGAATGCTGTTAAGTAGGAATGCATCCATGGCTTGGTAAAAGCCCCTTGTGTCGGCGAGTTGTCCGAGCAGTTTTACTTGTGATGCAAGATTGTGTTTTGCGATCTCTTTTTCGATTTCAGGGCGATAAGGCCCATCGCCGGCGACCCACAAATGCACACGTTTGCCTAATGCATTGAGCCGCGAAATCATCGCGATCGCTTCGACGATCCCTTTCTCTGGAGACAGTCTGCATACCATGCCGATCATGGGCTCATCGGTTGGTGCACCGAGCTCGCGCTTCGCTTCCTGCCGTGGGGTCGTTCGCGTGAAGGTTGCGAGGTCGATTCCGTTATGAACAAGGTGTATCTTCCGGTCGGGAATACGAAGTTTGCGACATTCTTCCACCAGATCCTCTGAGACGCAGATTAGTTTTTCGTACCATGGCAAGCATCGTTTATCGATCGCGATGTAAAGTGGCATGCGGCCGGTGGTATCTGTCCAACCGTGAAGCATGGTAGCCATGTGCATCTTATGAAATCGCCTTGCGATCAATCCCATCGCATTGGATTTGTAGTCGTGAGCTTGAAACAGTTCAATCTTTTCCCGCCGGCAGAATTGAATCAGCTTGCTTACCACCGAAAAGTCGCGGATGCCGTGGTCTTCGATCAGCGTCAGCGGACATTGTTGCTTCTCTGCACGAGTGCGCAAGGACTCTTGGATCACCGGATCTGGGGGGCACAAGTACACCACGTGCGCGTCGTAACCATGCTTGCGGATGAACCGCGGAGAATTCAGAATCGTCTTTTCCGGGCCTCCGCCAGTTCCAGATACGACGCGAAGGTGCATCATTTTTCGCATGAGTGCTGTACCGATTGAGGTGACCGCAAAGCCGACCAAATGAGAAAAAGTAAAGGGTTGTTGCAACGGAACGACTCACTGCGCTGGCCTGACACAAGAATGCCGGGCTGACACAAGATTGCCGGGCGGACACAAGATAGGCTTGCCATAATATCTACACACCCAAAAACTGGCAACCAAGAAACAAAGCTTGACCCATCGAGTGAATTCGCCCATCTAACCTTCATTACATCCTTCAAGATGCGATGATTCCCATGTAAACTTGCTCAAGGATAAGCTTGCGAAGAAAAGCTTATTGGCTTTTGGGATTCGCAACCCTTATCAGCGAACGATTTCAATTTCCTATTTCAACCACCGATTGGAGCAAACGCGATGAAGGCACAAGACATCCTGAAGGCCTCTTTGAAAACCACGCAAATGATTTTTCAGAGCTACGTCAGCGATCTGACAGATACCGAATTGCTCGAGCGACCCGGCCCGGGTTGCAACTCCATTGCATGGCAACTCGGTCACTTGATCAGCTCCAACACGTCGATTTTAAATATGATCGCACCGGGAGCCGCTCCAGCACTGCCAGCCGGCTTCGATACGCAACACTCCAAAGCGATGGCACAAAGTGATGATGTCAGCGGATTTCTGACCAAAGAGGAATACCTTGTTCTTTTCAATCAGCTCGATCAAGCAATCGTAAAGACGTTTGATCAGCTGACCGAAGACGATTTGGATCGCCCAAGCCCTGAACCTTTGCGAAGCAAATTTCCGACAATCGGTAGCCTCGCGGTGCTGCTCGCTTCGCACGCGATGATGCATGCCGGACAGTTCGTCCCAATCCGTCGTCGGCTCAACAAGCCTGTGCTGATTTAAGCAGCACGGCCTGTTAGGCCATGTTGCCATGTTGCCATGCATACGTGCATACATGCATACATGCATGCACGGTTACTTCGATTGCGAGATTCGAATCCGTCGATATTCCATCTGTCCGTGATCACCTTCCAAACCGATCGGTCCAGAAGGAGGTAGTTTGAACGCCGCTTCGATGACCTCTCCGTTGCAAGTGCATACGGCAACGTTGTCTTTTACGGTAACGACTAGTTCATTCCAATCCTGTGGACGGTATTGCTTGAGGTCTTTATACGGACCGGCAAGTGGGTAATCGCGGCATTGGAGTTGTGGCTCGCGGATGAAGACTCCGCTATCGGCATTCGGAGTGGCGCGGAATTCAAGTTTCAAGACGAAGTCACCAGCGAATTCTCGCGTCGTGTAGAGTTGCTGGATGCGTCGGCCTTCTGGGGGAGTCGTAACAACGATCCTGCCGTTGATGGCGACGTACCGACCGTCGGTCGTTCGCGATTTGCCTTCGAGCAACTCTTCGGTTGGTGAGGATTTCGACGGAGCAAGCTTCCATCCGGACAGATCTTTGCCGTTGGTCAAGAGTGTGAAACCTGGTTCAACAACAAAGTCGTCTGGTTTCGTCTCGATCAATCCTTGAGTTGCCAAGATAGGTCGTAGGGCAGCTCCCCATTTCGCATATCCAAGTTGGTTCGGGTGAAGCAAATCCGGGAATTCGGATTCCTTGGCATCCCCTTGTTCATTGGCGTAGAGCGTCCATGTGTCGAGCACGGTGACTTGCGGGAATTTCTGGGCAACCTGTGCGACCTCAGCATTGATGGCTTTGATCTGATCCGCAGGACGCTTCTTGGATGCAGAAGCCGGAAAGACACGGCAGAGAGTTACTGGAATCTTCGAGTTGTGTTTCGAGATCGCAGAGAGAATCAATTCGATGTTGCCCGCAATCGTCTTCGCGTCAGCTCCTTCTTCAAGATCGTTTGTACCCATCAGCATGACGATGCCTGTGGGACGAAGAGCCAGAACGTCATCGTTCAAGCGGACAAGCATTCCTCGAGTGGTATCCCCGCTAATCCCGCGATTGGCAACCTTCAAGCCTGGGAAGCTATTGCCCAAGTCGTCTCCCCAGCCTTGGGTGATCGAATCGCCGAGGAACACCACGGCGTTTTGGTCGGCTTCGGTCTTCGTTGCCCAGACTTTACGCTTTTCGTTCCAAAGATTGCGGAACCAATCGTAGCGTCGGATCGGACCGGCTCCCGGTAGGCCATCGTCGGATGCGGGCAGCTCGATGGAAGCGGCTGCGCGTTGTGCGAACACGATGTTCGAAGTCGAGGTGCAGGTGAGCAAGCAAGCGACGGCAAGGGTCCCGCGAGCGAATAAAAGAGAGGATTTCATAATTTTTGCAGGTAGGGAAATGAGGAGGGATGCCATACCGGATTCTACCTTGGATTCGCAGAAAGCGGTGTACGAAGATAGCAGTATATCTTACCGATAAGACTTGCGCAGTATTCCCGAAGATAGGCTTTGTGGGAGAATTGATTACAATAACGTGATTAGCCACTCGCTTAGGAATCCTCACCCATGCTACCTTTCAGACGCACTATGACCCAAAGCGTGCTCCTGTCGGTCGTGTTGACCTCTGCCTTGATTGGATTTTCGACAGCTTGCAAAGCCCAATCCGAACCGATCGACTATCAAGTCGATGTACGACCGATCTTGTCGAATCATTGCTTCGCTTGTCACGGCTTTGATGAAGACTCACGTGCTGCGGATTTGCGACTCGATATCGCTCCTGCTGTTGCTACATCCATTGACTCCGCCGGTGTCACTAGCAGTGATGCTTCTGAATCGGCTGAAACGAGTGACTCGCCGAGTGCGATCGTTCCGGGAAAACCTTCTGAAAGCGAGGTGGTGCGCCGCATTGAATCGAACGATCCCGATCTTCAAATGCCCCCTCCTTCGAGCAACAAACCCCTTTCGGCCCGTGACAAACAAATCATTGCGAGATGGATCGAACAAGGTGCTCGGTACGAATCCCATTGGGCTTTTAAATCGTTCGCTTCCCCACAGAACAACAGTGAATCGTCAGTATCAAAAGCTGTAGCAGAACAAGGGAACGAATCGGGATCACTTCATCCAATCGATTCCATGGTCCGCCATCGACTGGCTGCTCTCGGGCTTCCCCCCTCACCTCGGGCTGATTCCTCCACGCTGCTGCGACGACTTTATCTCGACTTGGTCGGTACCCTGCCAACCCCTGAAGCAATCGAAGAGTTTCAGGTGGATGACTCTGCGGATGCAGTTGAGCGAGTTGTCGATGAATTGCTTTCAAGCCCACAGTTCGGGGAACGCTGGGGAAGATTTTGGCTTGATCAAGCTCGTTATGCGGATTCGAACGGGTTTACGATCGACGGTGCGAGGGTGATGTGGCCTTATCGCGATTGGGTGATCTCAGCCTTGAATGCTGATATGCCTTTCGATCAATTCACACGCGAGCAACTCGCCGGGGACTTGTTGCCCGATGCGACCAAGCTTCAGCGGATTGCGAGCGCATTTCATCGCAACACGATGATCAATGAAGAAGGTGGGGTGAAAGCGGATCAGTACCGTCACGAAGCGATCATCGATCGTGTGAATACCACCGGTGCAGTTTGGTTGGGGCTGACGGTCGGCTGCGCTCAGTGCCATACTCACAAATACGATCCGATCTCGATCGATGATTACTATCGGCTATATGCGTTTTTTAACGCTTGTGCCGATAGCAACAGCACGGCTCCGACGATCGAGGTGCTTGAAGGTGAAGTATTTGGATTGCCACCATCTGTTCAAAAGGATCTTGAGGAGCTGAAAAAGTTGCAGAGGGACGAAGCAGCGATGAAAGCGGAGGTGCAAGCTGCCTTAGCCGACGATGCAGTGCCGGCGCTCGACTGGAAACCCATCGCTGCTCTACACGCTCTTGGACGCGATGGGGATAAAGAACTACCTTTAGAACGTCTTGAGGATGGTTCCTTGAGAGTCCCAAAGGAACTTCAAGGAAACAGCCGTTACCAAATCGAATATGTCTACCGTCACGAAATCGACGCGAAGCCCATTACTGCTGTACGCTTGCGGGCCATCCCTGATGCAAGCTTGCCGAACCAAGGACCGGGAACTGCTGGGAATGGGAATTTCGTACTCACCGAAATAGAAATGCTTCGAGGAGACTCTCCATTGTCGTTTTCCAAGGCATGGGCGAGTCACTCACAACCCAAGTACCCTATTGGTCATGCAATTGATTCGGATGCGAAGAGTGGTTGGGCGATCAATGTCGATGCCGACCAAGTCAAGGCGAAGCCTGGGCTGAAGATGAATACGGAGCATACAGCAGTCTTCGCACTGAAAGATCCGCTTGCACCTAGCGACACGCCGATCGAGATCTTTTTGCATCACGATTTGAACGACAATTACTTGATCGGACGATTTGCATTGGAGTACAGCACATCAACGATTGAGCAGCAACGGGAAGCTCCCACGAAGGAGTTAGCTCAGGTCGAAGCGCGTTTAGCAGAAATACGAGGTCGGTTGCCGAACGGAGGCAAGTCGGTAGCGCAGATGGTATCGAAGGATATGGAAAAGCCCGCGGCAACCTATCGATTGGAGCGTGGGGATTTCCTAAGTCCAGATAAATCGAGGGGTGAATTGCCCCCCAACATTCCGGAGGTTTTCGCACAAGGGCGTCCCGAATCGATGCAGACCAGGCTAGATCTTGCTAATTGGTTGGTATCTGAACGCAATCCGTTAACAGCACGCGTGATGGTCAATCGCGTATGGATGCGACTCTTTGGAGTTGGATTAGTAGAAACCGAAAACGATTTCGGATTTCAAGGTGCTGCGCCAACTCACCCTGAAGTGCTCGATTCGTTAGCGAGGCAATGGGTGCAGACAGGTTGGTCTCTCAAAGGACTGATCCGCTCGATCGTGACTTCGGCTACCTATCAGCAGAGCAGTAAATGGAGAGAAGATGTCGAAAGAGTTGATGCGGGTAACAAGTTCCTTGCGAGGCAATCTCGAATACGTGTCGATGCGGAGTTGGTGCGGGATCAAGCGCTCAGCGCAGCGGGTGTTTTAGAAATGCGTGTCGGTGGTCCGAGCGTGCATCCTCCCCAACCCGCCGGTGTATATAACTTCACCCAAACACCGAAGACATGGAAGGAGGATACGGGAGCGAATAGGTATCGCAAAACGATGTATACGGAGTTCTTCCGAAGTGCGCCGTATCCTCTGTTTACAACCTTTGATGCGCCGGACTTTAGTAACGTTTGCACGCGTCGAAGTCGAACCAATACGCCGTTGCAGGCTCTGACGGTTGCAAACGATAAAGTGTTTTCGGAATTGGCAATGTTTTTGGTCGATCGCAGTGAGCGAGCGGTTCTTGAACAGCAAAACGTGATCGGCGAGCTACCTGTAGTGTCAGAGCGTATCGATTGGATGATGCGTTTTGCGTTATGCCGTCGACCAACGAAGGTTGAAGCGCAGAGATTAGAGGATTTCTATCTATCGGCAAAGGAAACTGCTCGCCAGAATCCATCGGATGTGCCGACAGAGAAGATGGCTTGGTTTCAGGTGGCGCGGGTGCTGCTCAATACCGATGAATTTCTGAATCGGGAGTAAATGATGCGTGATTCGAAAAGATACGTCGGAGGGCGGTTTGTGGAGTCGAATTCAGCCCGTCGCGAATTTTTATCCGCAAGCGGCTTGGGAATCGGCGCTATGGCACTGCAAGCGATGCTTGCCCAAGATGCTGCCGCAATTGGGGCTTCGCAGGAAGCGAAACCGTTGGGGGTGCTACCTGCTTTTCATGTTCCCCCGAAGGTCAAGAATGTCATATTTTTGTTCATGGCAGGTGGTCCAAGCCAATTGGAGTTGTTTGAGGACAAACCGCTGTTGCGGGAGTATCACGGAAAGTTACCACCGGAGAGTATTACCCAAGGACGTCGATTCGCATTCTTGCCAGCAGATGCGAAGCTGTTAGGAACCAAGCGAACCTTTCAGCGGTATGGAGATAGTGGGATGGAGCTAAGTGGGCTTTTGCCACATCACCAGAAGATTGTCGATAAGGTTTGTTGGTTGCGAGGGATGAAGACCGATGTATTCAATCATGGACCGGCGAAGCTGTTCATGAACTGCGGATTTCAAACACCCGGCCGTCCGAGTATGGGTTCGTGGGTGACGTATGGTCTAGGATCCGAATCGAAGGATCTACCAGGTTTCGTTGTGTTGCAATCTGGGCCGCGCGGTCCTCGAGCAGGTAATACGCTCTGGTCTGCCGGGTTCTTGCCTTCGCGGTATCAAGGTGTACCGCTGCGCAGTCAAGGAAGTCCCATTTTGGATTTGGAGAACCCTGCAGGAGTCACTAGCAGTATGCAGAGAAGCTTCGTCGATGCGACGAACGCCATGAATCAATTGCGTTACGAAGAGACGATGGATCCCGAGATACAAACTCGAATCGCTGCTTATGAGACCGCTTTTGCCATGCAAAGCAGTGCACCGGAATTGATGCGTCTAAATGACGAGACACCAGAGACATTGGAGTTGTATGGTGCCGAGGTCGGGAAAAGCTCATTCGCGAACAATTGCTTGCTCGCCCGCCGACTCGTCGAGCGAGGAGTGCGATTCGTACAGTTGTATCACACGGACTGGGATCATCACGGTGGGAAGAACGCAGATCTAGATGAAGCGTTGGAGAAAGTGTGTGCGGAAGTAGATCAAGCATCGGCAGCTCTCGTTCTGGATTTGGAACGCCGTGGATTGCTTGATGAGACTTTGGTGATCTGGGGAGGTGAATTCGGACGAACGCCGATGGGGGAACCACGCGACACAACCGGACGCGATCATCATGTCGATGCGTTTACCATGTGGCTTGCAGGGGGAGGAATCAGTAAGGGCAAGCTGTTTGGTAAGACTGATGATTTAGGATTTTCAGTGATCGAAGACCAGGTGCATGTCCACGACCTACATGCGACGGTCCTGCATCTGTTGGGTATCGATCATGAACGTCTGACGTATCGATTTCAAGGGCGAGATTTTCGCTTGACCGATGTGCATGGTCGCGTGGTGCAAGAGATACTTGCGTAAGCATCACTGCGATTAGCAGTACATCGATGCAATTCGGGAGCACTCGAAGACGGTCATTGCATGGATATCGACGATGTCTTCGACGTCTGGAGCGTATCCACCGGCCATGGCGACGGCCACTGGGGT
>CAIJIZ010000784.1 GCA_903820735.1 uncultured Pirellula sp. | reverse complement strand
TGCGTGAGTCATTCGCACCCCTCGCACGGCCTCAGAGGGCCATGCTACGGGGACATGTTACGGAAAGCTCTTGGCTCCCCTCCTCTTGAAGGTGACAATTTGCTGCTCAAAAACCACATCTCCGCGTACCAATCTATATCTCGATTTGACGGTATTGGCCCTGAGGCTAATGCGACTCGGGGTATGACCGCCCTACGGCCGAAATCCAGCCGTGAGAGCCAGCCGTGAGAGCCAGCGGTGGGGCAGAGGATCTTTAGCTGGAAGCTTCTTCCGTAGAACCGCTACTCGGTTCGATGGTAGGATCAGCCGGTTCGATTGTAGGATCAGCCGGTGTGCTTGTAGGGTCAGCCGGTGTGCTTGTAGGGTCAGCCGGTGTGCTCTCAGGGGAAGCGTCGGCAGCAGGTTCCGTTGCCGGGGTGCTGGCGGCCGTAGCGTTTGCAACAGGGGCGTTTGCAACAGGGGCGTTTGCAGCTTTCGCACCACCCGTCGGATTTGCTTTTTCACGTTGAAGTTGGTCAAGGGCTTCGGTTGCCCGACGTTCCTTCTCTGCTTTCTCTTGTTGCTTGCGAGCCTCTTCTTCAGCTTCAAGTTCCGCTGCTCGCTCTTCAGCTTGATCGACGATGGCGTTGACTTGGTCTTCGGTGTAGCCACCCATTTCGATCAAGGCTTCTGGTTCGATGACGGAGAGGTCGTCGAAGGAGAGGTAGCCTTGCTCGACGAGTTGCTGTGCTACTTCTTCGGTCATTCCTTCGATTTGCATGAAGGCTTCCATGGCGCGTTCGATTTGACGTTCGAGCTCAGGGGCGGTCATGATTTCGATGTCCCAGCTGCAAAGCTTGCTTGCAAGCCGCACGTTTTGGCCGAAGCGGCCGATAGCTTGGGAGAGATTCTCTTCGTTGACCAGGGCAATCGCGCGGCCGATCATATCGCACAAGAGAACTTGTTCGACTTGAGCGGGTTGTAGGGCGTTAGGAATGAGTACCATCGGATCGTCGCTCCAGCGGACGATATCGATTCGTTCCCCAGCAAGTTCACTGGTGACGTTTTTGATACGATTGCCTCGCATGCCGACGCAAGCTCCCACGCAATCGACGCGTTGGTCGGAGCTGCTGACGGCGACTTTAGCTCGGTAGCCCGGTTCGCGGCTGATGGCATTGACCTTGATCACACCTTCTGCGATTTCAGGGACTTCTTGTTCGAAAAGTCGCTGAACGAGGGTGGTTTTGGTTCGCGAGAGGATAATTTTCACGCGGTTGCCCGCGGCTTTGACTTCGTAGATCACTGCGCGGACGCGGGATCCGTTGTGGTAAGCTTCGCCGGGGATTTGTTCGCTTTTAGGAAGGATAGCTTCGACGTTTCCGAGTTGGACGATGGTTAGTCCTTTTTCGGTGCGCTGAACGATACCGGTAACAAGCTGTCCGACTTGGCCGTGGAATTCGTCGAGTCTAGCATCTCGTTCAGCTTCTTTGAGCTTTTGGATGATCACTTGCTTAGCCGTCTGAGCACCGATCCGACCGATTTCGTCTTGGCTAAGGGTCTCGCCGTCGACGGTTGCGTTGATGGTACCAACGCTTCGAACGATATGGATATCGACTACGGCTTCTTCCCCGAACTGACGTTTCGCCGCAGTGACCAAAGCCGACTCGATGGCTTGGATGACCAGTTCCGGGTCGATCTGCTTTTCGCGATGGAGGGAATCGACGATACGCAGCAATTCTTGGGGATTCATGCGGCTTTTTTTCGGTGGCTAATGGTGATAGTTTGTCGTCCCAAGGGAGTTCTCGGCGCGCGGGGGCCGGCGGACTCGGGAGGGAGTTTTTCAATGGGGCAAAGCTATCTGCTGGGGGGCAAACTGTCAACCACCAGCGGGGGGGCGAGAAGTTGTGATTCGGGGGGATTGCATGGGTGGAGCGGGCTGTAGCGACGAAGACAGGTCCGCGAGGGGAAGTGGAGGGTAAGAACAGCACACCGTTTCCCCTCGCTCCGCTCACCCAACACCCAACACCCAACACCCAACACCCAACACCCAACACCTAACGCCTAACGCCTAACGCCTAACGCCTAACGCCTAAAGCCTAAAGCCTAAAGCCTAAAGCCTAAAGCCTCCCTAGCCAAAACCTCCCATAAGTGCGATACTATTGGCGTGAGGTAAACGCATCATTCTTACGAGTGAGGTATTTACATCGCGGCATCGGGGGCGAATTGGAATCGACCGGATGAGTTGAAGATTTTGGTGGCATGTCGTGGTTGGTCGAGAGGCCACGTAAATACTCGATCAAAACAAAGTAACTGCAGAGGAAAACCTCGCACTGGCGGCCTAGTTTAGGCTTCCCAGGCACCCGGGGCCCGTCGGAGGCGCTGGAGTGCCTGTCGCAATTCCGAATCGTCATTGCCCGTGTCTCGCACGGTGATGGTTAAAAAAGCTCGAGGCTGGCGCACCGCACCGATGCCAACGACGAACGCGGTGGGCGAGACAACTAACAGGTGGCTAAACATGTAGAGGCCGGATCGGAAGCATCGCGGGACGCGGGTTCAATTCCCGCCGCCTCCATAAACTTGGTCACCGCAACGTGACCACAACACAAATGACCCGCTGGCTCATCCCAGCGGGTCTTTGCGTTTCTACCCAATAAATCTAGGGGTTTTGCAATTCGTCGAGCTTCTCCGTTACACAAACCACGGGACGCGGTTGACACCCATCGCCATCCAAAAAGGCTCAAATCGGGGCCAAAGGCTCTAAACCACGGGACGACCCCCAAACACGTCCCGTGCTCGGAAACCCTGCAAAATGCTGCTCTTTCGTGATTTCAAACAGGCGTGAGGTTTTAGCGAAAAACGCCAGTGGCAGTGACCTGAAAAACCTGACTATCGCGTCCCGCGGTGATGAACAGCTTCCCAAGTGGCGAGTGCACGCTGCGTTCTTCTTACTCTGTTCTTACGAGCCGTTCCGCTGCTACGATGTCGCCCAAAGAAGCATCGGAACTGGAAAGAGGGGACTGATCCTCGTCGGAAATACACCATAAGTACACCCCAAGGTTGGGAGTACTGAATCGCGAGATGCGGTCTGGTCGCCGGTTTTTCGAGTACTCATCCAAGGGGATCCGAGGGGTGCCCCTTTCGACGGGCGTACTATTACGTGAACTGTCAGCTTCGTCGTGCGTCGATTGAGACGGTTTTGATAAACCCAGAACAAACAACTCGCACCGGTTGGGGTGACCGGAGCGACTTGGAATCGATGAAAATTTGATGGTTTGTTT
>CAIJIZ010000783.1 GCA_903820735.1 uncultured Pirellula sp. | reverse complement strand
TTGTTGTAACACGTCAGCCGGCCGATCAAAAAACCAATGGTTCTCGATGGGATAAGGAAAAACGTCAGTGTCTCCGTACTCTGCAATGTTTTTGATCGCTAATTTAAACGCGGCATCGCTGATCGCAACGGGATTTGGCGGCTTTGTCATCGTGGTATCTCTTTGATCTGTGCCCTGGTATTTAAAATTGCATTTTGAACAAACATCCAATGTCATTTCGTCCGTGGAAGACGAGGCGATTGTGGCGTTCGATTTCGGTACAGTAACTTGATGAAGCTTTGTTGATGGTTACGATGTATTGGAACGACGGCTGAGCTTCGTGTAAGCAGCTTTCGACGTAGCAGGCGACGTTAAATGCGTTTGAAGAACGGTATCTCCATTTCGCCTTTGCGGGGCCTGTATAGGTTGGTAGGATCGCTTGCTGGCTGCTTGCTCAGGTGTTTGATTCTCGTCGACAGTCGCGACCGCAGGATCCTTATCTACCTCGTCATCGCTGTTTGGATCGTAACGCTGGTCCTCGTCGGCGTCTGTAGGTACGAGAAATCCAGTCAGATACCAGCGTGAAGGAACTCGTGGTAGCACCTTATGATGATCGCCAAGCGGACCAGACGGGCCGGTGAGATCGTCCTGAACAGTATCGAGCAAAGACGCTCGGATGTTTATTGGCTCTGTGTTCATATTGGGAACTGTAACGAGTTGGCGTGAGTAAATTAGTTAAGCCGTGGCGTCGCAACGCTACCGCAATGCAATATTCTAACGAAAATGCCACCAGCAATAGGGCTTATTGACTTTGAGGCGATCGTGTCCTAGGCATTGAACTGAACTGGCGAGTAGGCGAAAAAGGACGCAAGGCTTGACCAGACTGACCATCAAGTCAAAAAATGATGACTTAAAAGTTGGCACTTGAAAAATGTGAACGCACTGCGTTCACAAAGTGGGCATCGGCTACAATGATCCAATCGGATAATAGCAAGCATTTATGCAACGAGCAGGCAGAACTTCAACTCCTGTTGAACTGCAATTTTAAGGTCATTATCCGCGAGAGAACGTGTAATTGATCGAAGTGGTTCAAACCCTCGCTTTAAAATGCGGCACAGCGACGGATCCTCTTGGTGGTCGTAACGACTGTTCATCGCACGTTTGGCATGAAAACGAAGTACCGAGGCGAAGTCGCTATGGATGCGGTATACGCACGGGACGCCGTCCAGTGACTCAAGAGCTGCTTCGAAATCATTCTCTATGATCGCAGCCATTGCATTCCGACATCCCGCTAGACCGCGATCCTCGGGCAAGTAATCCGTAAGCAATACCTTGGGCGTTAAACCTGCTAAATTTCGATGAGGAAGAAACTGCTGCGATTTGGAAATGACAAGTTTGAAAAGTTCTGCAGCGATTTCCGACAAGTCGGGTACCTTCGCCCGCATCACAAATTCGTCTGCCTCACCTGTTCTTCCAGTGAGTAAGTAGATCTTTGCGAGCTGTAAATTGACGGAAGGATCCAGAGGATAAGCCTTCCATAGTTTTCTCAGTTCTGATTCTGCTCGTGAGTACTGCTGAGTAAGTCTAAATAACTGGCTGAGAGCGAGCGCATAAACACGCTCGGATGACGGGTCAAGTTGATTCTTATAGCGAACAAAGATGTTCTGGTATTGTGAGATGGCGCGATGTAGATTTCCACTTTGCTTCGATGATTCTGCGAGACCGGCTTCGGCCACGTCATTGAAGCCCTCGCAGGCGTGGAGTACGGACCAATAACACTCTCTGGCACCACGAAGATTACCCATTTTCCGATAAAGCGTTCCAAGACCTGTGAGAGTCCTCGGCGATTGAGCGAGGTCTTTGATCTCTTGATACTTGGAAAGTGCAAGCTCGTAATCCCCTTTTGCCACGGACA
Organism: uncultured Pirellula sp.; assembly: GCA_903820735.1. Classification (GTDB taxonomy): domain Bacteria; phylum Planctomycetota; class Planctomycetia; order Pirellulales; family Pirellulaceae; genus JBKCUI01. Next base: position 830 of record CAIJIZ010000783.1, on the reverse strand, counting down.
CCCGAATAATTTCATCTCGAATGCTGTCGGCCTTTGAGCCATCATCAAGAGTTGTTGCGAGTTGATAGCATTCAATCGCTTTTTCGAACTCTCGAATATCTCGGAATTCGTTACCAATTTGCAGGTAGAGAATGGTATCAAGTCCATCCGAATACGTCATGGCTTGTTGCAGAAGATCGAAACTAACTCCGCGACGCCCGGCAGTTGAGACGCGACTTGCAATGTTGCAGAGCGACTTGACGACAAACTCGTCTCCGTCTGTCGATTGTCTTGCAACCAGTTCAGCCAAGAAGTTGGCAGCTTGGACGTCTTTGCCCTCCGCGTACAAACCAGCAATTGCGGCGACCTCTTTCTCTGCTTGCTGATAAAGTCCATGAGGCTTACGAGTAGGCTTACGTACAATGTCGTTCGCGTTACCGTCTCTATCTTGCCTTTCGTCCACAACAGCAATCGATTGCTGTTTCCGGCGATCTCCTTGTGGCAAACCTTGCTTGTATTCGTTCAGGATGTTGACCACCACACGAGGATCGCACACTTTCGCTAAACTGAATGTGATTTCACCGACGAGTCGTTCCACATCTGCCTGCGTTTTTCCTGCTGTTGCTATCTTTCGAAATACGGATTTAGCGACAAAGTGCCCCGTCAATTCGCGATGCCCTTTTGAGACCACAAACTGATCCGTCTTCATACTTGTCCAAATCGCGTATAAGGTTCGAATTCTTGGCTGAGCATTCGAAAGTTCTTGCGAAAACTCGCGAATAAGAGGATTGGAAACTTGTTCAATTACGAACTGAAGCGTTGCCTCCGGAGGTAGTGGTGCCGAGTAAATA
>CAIJIZ010000782.1 GCA_903820735.1 uncultured Pirellula sp. | reverse complement strand
GGTAACCACTTGGATGTCGAGACGGTGGAAGCTCTCGCCGATGCACTGATTGACTATCGCGGAACCGTGATTTTTACTTCGCACGATCGGCACTTTCTCAAACGGGTTGCAACGTCGTACATCGAAGTTCGCGATGGCAAAGTCACGCAATATCGAGGTGACTACGACGCTTACATGTACATGGTTCAAAAGGAGCTTGATGATACCGAAGCGACGCGGCATCCGAACGCGGCTCCGAAGAAATCCGCTTCGAAACCTGCGGCGGTCGCTTCGGGCAAACCTCCAGCGAACGATGAGCGAGCGTTGCGCAAGCAGATCAACAACTTAGAGAAGAGCATTGCCAAACTCGATCAGCAGCGTAAAGAGACTCATGAACAGTTGATGAATGCGACCGATACTCAGTCTGCATTGAAACTGCACAATGAGCTTGAGAAGATCTCCGGAGAATTAGAAGCAGCCGAGATGCGATGGGCGGAACTGCAAGAACAGCTTGAGTCGACCTAGGAAGTGCAGTTGTTTTGCTGTCTGTAAGCAAGTGGGCAGGAGCAAGTGGGTAGGAGCAAGGTAAGGACGTCGCATGATTCGATTGATAGAAGATGCATCTGATTCGATTACCCTGGAGATTGACTCGCTTGAGGATTGTCGTCAATTTGCATTTCGGCTCGCGGAGATGCTCAGTGGGCGGTTGCCTTGTGTTGTCGGTTTGACCGGAACGCTTGGGGCTGGCAAAACGCAATGGACGAAGTTCTTTGCGGAAGCGCTGGGTGCAAATCCCCTGGACGTATCGAGTCCTACTTTTGTGTTGATCCATCCATTGGCGACCGATCCGCCGGTGTATCACATTGATGCGTATCGCATTGGGGACAGCGATGAGTTTTTGGAGTTGGGGGTGGAGGAGCTTTTTGAGTTACCAGCGATAACCATCATTGAGTGGGCAGATCTGTTTCCTGAGTGCATGCCCAAGGAAACGTTGTGGGTACATTTGGAAGCCCCGGATGCGATCGGGACACAGCGTCGGATGACGGTGCAAAATGTCCAAGCATTTCCTGGGTTGCGCGAGCGTTTATTGAGTGTTGACTGAAGCGGGTCTGCTCTGGAGCGATTTCTAGGCTGTTTGGCCGTGAGTTCGACAGGCACGAATGTTGGGTTTCACGTGTGGAATTACCCTTTGGGGTGATTTTTGTTCTAATAAAACCGTATCATTCGACGTAAAAGATGTTAGTGCATCATTTGGTTTCTCACCCAAATGCACTTCAGATGCCCTTGTCGAAACTCGCTTGTCGTCGACCGCTGCCTTACTGAGTCCAATCCACTAGGAAATCTTCGATGTTGTTTCAACGCGCTTCTCTTCGAAACGGTGTTTTATCGAATGGTGTTTTATCGAATGGGGTTTTATCGAATGGGTTTCTCTCGTGCGGGCCTGTTCGTTCGTTCATGAAAACCCTCTGCGTGCTGTTGGCGATTGTTGCAGGGGAGTATATTTCCGACAGTGACGTCTCGCGAGGGGGGCTTGGGATCTTTGCCAAGGGGATGGCGTTTCAAGCTTCCTCGGAGGAATTACCACCGGCGGATAGCGTACCTAGGGAGCGATTGGAAATGTGGAAAAAGGTTGACCAAGCACTGAGACAAGAGCTTCCGAAAACTGCGTTGGAAGAACTCCAAAAGATACTGGAGCAGTCATTAGCCCAAAAGTCCTATCCTGAAGCGGCGCGTGCCGCAGCGCAGATCTCTGTCACCGAGTCGATGATCGAGAATGAATCGAATGAGAAGGCCATTTTACGGCTACGTAGTGCGATCGCTCAATCGCATGAGGAAGTCCAACCGGTACTGCACGCATTGTTAGCTAATTGGTATTGGTCTTACTTTGAATCTAATCGATGGCGGTTTCAGCAGCGAACCCAAGGCGCTGCGGTGGACTCGCAAGACATAGCAACTTGGGATCTGGCGCGAATCGTCGAGGAGATTGGAAGTGAGTATGCGCTTGCTCTCAAGGAAGCGGAGAAGTTGCAAGCGATTCCGATAGAGAAATTCGACGCTTTGCTTGTGCGTGGGGTTTCGCCGGAGAGTTACCGCCCTACCCTTTTCGATTTTGTGGCTTATCAAGCTTTAGAGTTTTATGCATCTGGCGAGCAAGCGGCAGCGAAGCGAGTTGATGCGTTTGAAATCGAAGCGGCTACGGCAGCTCTCGGTCCCACAGAAGAGTTTTTGAATTGGAATCCCCAAACAACGGATGAGCAGTCGCCAAAGCTCCTGGGGGTGAGGTTGTTGCAACAATTGATTCGCAGTCACAGCGATCCAAAAGATCTCGATGCGAGACTTTATGCGGAGCTGGAGCGTATCCGTTTTGTGGGGGCCCATGCGGTTGGAGAGGAAAAGGATGCGCGGATCGAGGCGTTGCTGAGAGCTTTTGCGGAGCAGAACGCTAAGCATCCACTTTCTGCGGAAGCCCGGAGTCGATTAGCGGAACGCATGATCCAGTTGAATGAACTAAAGGAGGCTTATGCGATTGCCAAGCAGGGGGCAAATGCTTTTCCGGATAGTATCGGGGGACGGAAGTGCCATAACAGTTGTACATATCTAGAGTCGAAAACGCTGAATGTCATTACGGAGCGGGTTTGGAATACAAACGCTCCTTCGCCGAACATTCGAATCATGTACAAGAACTTATCGAAAGTTCATTTTCGCATAGTTGCTGCGAATTGGAACGAACGGCTCGGTGGTTCACGATGGCGTCCTGATCAAATAACAGATGAAGATCGGGCGGAACTAGTCCGTAAACCACCTGTGAAAGTTTGGTCAGTCGATCTCGATCCGACGGCGGACTATCAACAAGTTGAGAAAGACATCCAACCGCCGAATGACTTGCCATTGGGGTATTACGTTTTGCTCTACAGCATGAACGATTCGTTCACCCCTGAGGATAATCAGTTGGGGGCTTGTGAGGTTTGGGTGAGTCATTTGGCAGTTGTCCTGCGGCAACGCTGGGGTGGGCTCAAAACAGGCGAACAGTTTGCTGGAATCGAAGGGATCGTCGTCAACAACGAAACTGGAGAGCCTATTGCTGGCGCTGGCGTGCAACCCTTTGTGAGGAACCCAAGAAACAATGAATGGGCTCCAGGTACGGAAGTTCGTACACAACCCAACGGCACCTTTCAGCTTCCATTGGCGATGACCAATGCACTTTTGATGGTTCGGCACGAAGCAGATCGGTTGGCTACCCTCAACGAAACCAGTTATTTCGAGACGCGTAGTGATGGCAAGAGCGAGAATGTCGTTCTCTTAACCGACCGTTCCATTTATCGCCCCGGGCAGACGATACAGTTCAAGGGCATTGCGACTTCTGCGGATCAAGAAGCCAACAAGTATTTTCCGATCGCGGGGCGCAAGTACAAGTTGGAATTCAAGGATCCCAATGGAGAAGTGATCGAGACGTTGGATGTGCGCACGAACGACTACGGTTCATTCAGCGGCTCGTTTAATGCTCCGCGCAATCGTGGAACGGGAGCGATGTTTATCAGTGTTGACGAGAATCGCAGCGTGACACAGGTTCGTGTCGAAGAGTACAAACGACCTAAGTTTCAAGTTACTGTTGATCCAACAAAAGACACAGTGAAGCTTGGGGATGCCGTGCGAGTCACCGGTCATGCGATGGGATATACCGGTGTGCCTGTCCAAGCGGGAGATGTTCGATACCGCGTCGTACGCAGGGTACGGTGGTCCAATTGGTTTGAATCGATGTACGCTTGGCGTATTCAGCCGTTCGCAGGGAGCGAACAAGAGGTCGCGCAGGGATGGGCGCAGACGAAACCAGATGGAAGCTTTGAAGTATCCTTCATCGCTCGACCGGATCGGTCAGTTCCTGAGGACGATTCCCCCATTTTTCAATACGAAGTCATTGCAGATGTCACGGATGGTACGGGCGAAACTCGCTCGGCCAATCGGATGATTTCGTTGGGGTATGTGACCACCCAAGCGATGCTCATTGCGAGCGAGTGGCAAGTCGAACAAAAGCCCGTGGAACTGAGTATTCGAACTACGAATCTTGATGACGAGTCGGTCAAGGCGAAGGGGGTGCTCAAGGTCTATCGCGTGGTGGAGCCGAAAGAAGTTCCGCGTCCCGATTTGTTGGGGGGACGTACCCGTGTGATGCAAAGAAAGCCTGGAGTCCTTGCGAACCGACCGGGATCTCCAGTCACCGAGCCGGTACCCGATCCCACTGCAGATTCGCACTGGCCTCTTGGGGATGTGGTCGTCGAGAGGACCTTCGAGACAGATGAGAGAGGGGTTGCGAAGCTGGCGTTAGAGCTTAAGGCGGGGATTTACCGGGCTGTGGTCGAGACGCAGGATGCGGTGGGTAAACCTGTGCGCGCCGAAAAGCAAGTGCGAGTGTTGAATCCACAAGTGGAGAAATTTCCAAGCAAACTACCTTTTGTGTTTTCGACTCCCAAGCAGCAATGGGAGCCCGGTGAGACTTGGACTGCCCTGTGGGGAACCGGTTATGAAACAGGGCGTGCGTTCGTCGAGATTTCACATCGAGGAGCTGTGTTGCAGTCTTTTTGGACGGAACCTGGAAAGACGCAAGTGGTCCTGCAGCAGCCGATTACTGAATCGATGCGAGGGGGGCTTTCGGTTCGTTTGGTTTATGTACGAAACAACCGCTTGTACTCTGAGTCCCGAGTGATTGATGTTCCTTGGAGCAACAAAGATCTCACTGTTCGTTGGGAGCGATTCCGCAATAAGTTGGAACCGGGGGCGAAAGAGAAATGGACGGCTAAGATCACCGGTAAGTCGGTTGAGGATGGCGACCTCGTAGCGGAATTTGCAGCAGCGCTTTATGACGCGTCCCTCGATGCATTTTTGCCTCATCAGTGGCCAACGCAAATTGGTTCATTTTATCGCGAGTCTGCGCAGGAGATGTTTCATTTTCAGAATCAAGCACAGTCATTGAATATGTTGCTGAGAAACCTATCAGAGCGTACTCTTCGGGTCGAAGAGTCCTATCGGAGATTTGCTTCGTCGTTGATGTTTATTGAAGTCATTCAATTCGCAAGTCTCGATTTTCGTATGACACGCGGAGCTAAGAGTTTTAGTATGCCGGCACCGGCTTCCGCCGGTCCAGGTGGAATGCGTGGTGCTGGCGAGTTCTCCAGCGTTGCTGACGCAGAACCGATGGTCGCAGGGCTTGGTGGGATGGGTGGCGTTCCGATGGCAGACGGTTCGGTTGCGAAGGCTAAGGGAGCAACTGGCAATGCAATGATTGGGTCGGGGGAAGGAGGCGGTACGTCTGGAAGTTCCGCAGCGATCGATTCGATTTCTCCACGAACAAATCTCAATGAGACTGCGTTTTTCTTTCCTCAAATTGTCAGTGATGCCAAGGGGGAAGTGACTTTGGAGTTCACCATGCCGGAGGCTTTGACGCAATGGCGATTCTTAGGGCTGGCTCATGACAAGAG
>CAIJIZ010000781.1 GCA_903820735.1 uncultured Pirellula sp. | reverse complement strand
TTATTTAGCGGTGGGGATTACGCAGAGCGTGTGTGTGGACGATCAAGCGTGTACTGCAATGCCTCCCTCACGGTTCGGGTTACTGATAGATGTGATGTGGCCGCTGGCCACGCAATGGTAACCCGATGCGTCAGCGAGGCAGCAGCGGAGTGGTGGTTGATTTCATCAGCCGCGGTTGCTCAGGGCTATCGGTTTATTGAGCGGTGGGATCTTACGCAGAGCGCGCATATGGATGATGGGCCGTGTACTGCAATGCCTCCCTCACGGTTCGGGCTACCATTCATTCATTCCTCCCTCACGGTTCGGGTTACCAATAGCTGGATCAGTCGAGTGGCCCCAACCCCTTCTATGACACTTTTACCCACGACACACCCTGAAGAACCAACAAACGAAAAAACCCGAGTAAGCGATCAAGCCTACTCGGGTTTTGTATCTATTAAGCTTCTACGAAGCATCTACTAAGCTCCGTCAACAAGCCGCTAGGCTCACTGACAAGCCTACTCGGATTGAGGAATCAACGGACCTTCGCTTCCCAAACCACCCTTGAGCTCAGCATGCTTGTCAGCCTTGGCTTGCTGCTGCTGTTGCTCTTTCTCGGCTTCGGTACGATGTTGTTCTTCTGTCCAATCGACACGTCGGCGGGACAACCCGATCTTTCGCTCGTCGCTGTCGACTCGAAGGACTTTAACGTCGATCTCATCTCCAACCTTAACGACATCTTCTGGGTTCTCAACCTTGTTGTCCGACAGTTCGGAGATATGGAGCAAACCTTCAAGGTTATCTTCCAGCCCGACGAATACGCCGAAGTTGGTGATCTTGGTAACTTTACCATGGACCAACTGACCCGGCTTGTACTTCTCAGGAATGGTGGTGTTCCATGGATCGTCATCGAGTTGCTTCATACCGAGGGCGATTCGGCGACGCGCTTGATCGACGCTCAACACGCGGCACTTGACTTGCTGACCCTTCTGAAGCACTTCGCTTGGGTGACTGACTTTGCGTGTCCAGGACATATCCGAGACGTGCAACAATCCATCGATCCCTTCTTCGAGCTCGATAAAGGCACCGTAGTTGGTAAGGTTGCGAACCTTGCCCGATACCTCTGCGTTCTCTGGGTAGCGTTGCATGATGTCGTCCCAAGGATTCGCTTGTGTTTGCTTGATCCCCAACGACAACTGCTGGCCTTGTGCATCGACACCAAGAATCTTGACGTCGATCTTGTCGCCGATCTGTACCATCTCGCTTGGATGATTGATGCGGCGGGTCCAAGACATCTCGCTGATGTGAACCAGACCTTCGATGCCTGGCTCGAGCTTGACGAACGCACCGTAGCTCATCACGTTGACAACTTCCCCAGGAACGGTTGTTCCAACTGGGTACTTGTCGGCGATGTTGGTCCAAGGATTGTTCTGCTTTTGCTTCAACCCCAAAGCAATCTTTTGCTTCTCGCGGTCGATTTGCAAAATCTTGACTTCGATCTCTTGATCGATCGCGACCATTTCGGTCGGGTGTCCGATTCGCTCCCAACTCATATCGGTGATGTGCAACAAACCATCGATACCACCGAGGTCGACGAACGCACCGAAGTCGGCGATGTTCTTGACAACACCCTTGCGGATCTGTCCGACTTCAAGCTCGGCCATCAAGTGCTCGCGATCTTCCTCACGCTGCTTCTCGATCAACGACCGACGGCTAACAACGATGTTGCGACGAGCTTCGTCAATCTTGAGAACTTCGCACTGAACAACTCGGCCGATGTAATCGCCGATGTCATTCGGACGACGAATGTCAACTTGGCTAGCTGGCAAGAAGACGTTCACGCCGATGTCGACCAACAAACCACCCTTGATCTTGCGGGTGACCGTACCGGTGACAACTTGGCCCTCTTGAACCGAGGCCATCATGTTTTCCCACTGAATGATCTTCTCAGCCTTACGCTTGCTGAGGACGATCATGTTGCGGGCTTCTTCGAAGACGTTCTGGTCTTCAACTTCTTCGATCAAAACTTTGATCAATTGCCCGACTTGCGGAGGCTCCTCGCCTTCTTCCCACTCATTCTTGGGAATGGCGCCTTCACTCTTGAAGCCGACATCGACAACGACGAATTCTTCGTTGATCTCTACAATCTTGCCTTCGACAATCTGATTGACGTCGAACTGCTTGTTGGCATCTTCCAAGGAATCGAGCAGCAGCTCTTCTGCGGAATCGCCGAACATACCGGCGAGTTCATCTTCCAAGGAGTCGTCTTCGAGGGAGCGGATAAGAGAACGGTTGACCATACGAAATGGATCCTAGCGTGTGGCTCAAACGACCACCATTGCTTGGATGCAAACCAAGGTTTCTTTCCTTCGGTTTGGTGGGGCGACAAGAAGCCTGGACCCACGAGAATCAAGCAAGGTTTGCGACCCAAAAGCTCTCTCGGTTCGGCGAATGATCACAAAGATCGATTGTCGCGGCCCTTAAGAAGCGATAAAAATAGGGTCGTGTCTGAGAACCATCGGTTAGAGGACTACAGTTTGCCCAAGGAGGCAGAAAACGGCTTCTGCCCAAAAAACCTGGAAAACCAGAGGGGCGAAGTGTATCAGCCATCCTATTTTAGGGCAACGGCGCATTTCATTAATTCCAGGAATGTTTATGACTCAAAGGCTTCGGTATGCTATCGCTGGGGATCACGCGGGATTCTCGATGAAGAACGAAGTAGCCAAATTTTTGGCTACCCACGGAGTCGATACCATCGACTGCGGCACCCACTCCCCAGATTCCTGCGATTTCCCTGATTTCGCAGAAGCTGTCGCCCTGAAAATCCTCGCCGGGGAAATCGACCGGGGGATCCTCGTCTGCGGTTCCGGGGTCGGGGTAAGCGTCGCTGCTAACAAATTCCCAGGAATTCGTGCTAGCCTGTGCCACGACACCTACTCCGCCCGACAAGGGGTCGAACACGATGATATGAACGTTCTGTGCATCGGTGCCCGTGTCATCGGACCCGAACTGGCCTTTGAAATCATCAAAGCCTTCCTCGGCGCTAGATACGCACCCCAAGAACGACACGCTCGACGACTCGAAAAAATCGAGGCCATCGAACGACGGGTCGCCGCCGGCGAATTTCGCAAAAAATAACCCTAATCCACAAAACCACCCCCCGTGCGGGAGGATTCCTCACACACTCCAACATCATTCTCCCATTCTCTTACTCCCCGACACACTCGCACGCCGGTCTCGCACCCCCCGGGGTGCTGCACCGGTCTCGCACCCTCGCGAAATGGCCTTAGCTGGCCCCGTTGCGATTGCGCCTCCCACTTGCCCGCCTTGCCCCACCTGCCTACTTGCCCCACCTGCCTACTTGCCCGCCCTGTCGATCTGCTCGATCGCCCAGCGAGAAGCGAACCCCAACGCATTGCGCTCCTCCGCAGCATGCCTCCCAGCTACCTCCTTGCTGTCTTTGTACCCAAACTCACCCAAAGCCAAGATACAAGCATAGCGCACTAAGTAATGCTCGGGATTCATCGGCGGCAAATCGTTGATCCGCTCCCGGAACTTGGCGCGCAACTCCGGATCATCTGCATCCTTCTTGATCTTGCCAATCGCCCAAATCGCAGAACACCGACTCAAATTACCCATCTTGAAATTGTCTTTCGGTATGTACTTGTAGAGCAGCTCCAAAACCGGTTCATATCGGTTCCGCCCAAAAGTCTCAAACAGATAACTCAATCGTATGATGTCTTGCTTAGGAAGCACTTTCGAGGCGGGCTCAAGCTCTTGTGTGATCCTCTGCGCATGAGGAACCATCGCCGCAAGCGTCGTCGGATCATTCGCCAATTCCATCAACGCCCAACCTGCATGAATGTTCACCTCGGCTTGCTCATGCTCAAGCAGTTCAACCAACCGCATCAACCGCGTGCGATCTTGTAACTCAACCGTCAAAATGATCGATTGCTCCAACGCCCTCCATGATCCACTTGCCAATTGCTCGCTCAAACACTCTTCGACCGACGCCCTGTGGTCGCCTTGCGCCAACTCTCGCAATTGCTCGCGTACCAACTGACGAACCTCCGTGCTTACATCACCAAGCAACGTCGCTTGCATCCTTATCCGCTCCGGACTCGGTTGCTGCTGCAACGTCTTTAGCCCCGTAATACGGATCTGATCATCCGGATGAAGTATCCACTTGCTCGCCATCTCAATAGCAACCTGCGGGTGACCCGATGCGATCGCACACGCAGCTATCCGCTGCGATGGACTTGAGCTTGTCTCCACGATCGATTCAAGCAACTCCAAAGCAGCCCCGTCGCGATGAGACGCAAGCACCGACGCAGCCAGCAAATGCTTGTCCTCTACATCCGAGTCAACGATCTGCTTGGCTAACCCACTCATTCCCTCCGAAGCTAACTTCCCTATCGCTCGACATGCAAGCAACCTTGTGCTCGGTGTCGAACGGTTCGATCGCAAGATCTTTTCCAACAGCGGTACATCACTCAACTCGCCGACCTGACCGATCCCTTCAATCGCCAAAATCAAATCAGCATTCGCAGTGTTGGGTTCACCAAGCCTTGTCCTCCAAAGCTCCCTACCTTCGATAACCTTCCATTGAGCCAAAAACGGCTCTAACGCCGCTAGAGCGACCGGGTCTGCTTGGGCCTCTTCCCACAACAACTTTGCATTGGCCCCGTCGTCGAGCAGCGATGCTGCCGAGAGCATCGATCGCTTAACTAACAACGGATTCATCGGATTGCGAACCTGAGCCAGCAAAAGCTTCAGCGCTCGATCTCGATCTTTAAAACCTTGGCGATCGTGGTTCAAACAGATCAATTGGGAGATTGCTAACCGCTCTTGAACCTGGTCGCTCTCCAACAGCTTCAAATCGATGAACTGAGACCGGACCGGCAACATCGTTCGCCAGATATCACCAAAATCCGGATCGGTCTCCCAAGCATGCTGCAGCGGAACGGGTTGCTTCGCCGCTCCTTTATCCTGCACTGCTTTTTCTTGCACTGCTTTATCCTGGGCTACGCCACCCTGCGGAACAGCTTGAAATAAAATCCAAGCTGCGACCCAGAAAACTCGTAGAGCAACAGTTCTTGAGTCGACTCGACAAACTGATTTAGGAATTACTTTCAACAGCATGTTCGG
>CAIJIZ010000780.1 GCA_903820735.1 uncultured Pirellula sp. | reverse complement strand
GAAATCGGCCTTTGCGCAGGGCGCATGTTACCGCTAAATCTTCCTGAACTGGAAGTCTCCGGGCTAGCTTTAGTCACTGCCATCGACGACTGCCCACCGATCGCTGACGGCGAAGGCTCCGTAGTTACCGCACGGTTTGTCACCCGCGAAGTCCACGTCGTGGCCAGCGTGGATGTGCTAGGTGCTGATGGCACAGTCGAAACCATCACCGGAACGACCATCCACCCTGTGTGGTCAGTCGATCGCCAGGAATGGGTGCCGCTGGCTGAGCTAGCCCAAGGCGAGGGGCTATGCTGCGATACTGAGTCTTTCGGACTGGGTTTTCACTCTAGCCTCCCGCCTAAAGCCTCCGGCCTGGTTCTGAGCGTATCCCTTTCGCGAGTCTCGCAGCAGGTCTACAATATCGAAGTCCACGGCGAGCACGTCTACCAAGTCGGCGAGCCGGGCGTGGTGGTGCATAATGCAGAACCATGTTTAGTCCGATTTGGACAGGAAATTGAGTCCGCGAGCCAATTAGCGAGTGACGCGGCAAGAGCCGTTAGAAACGGGTTCCCGCATGGCGTTTCAACGAAGTTAGTCGAACGTATTTCCGGGTCAGACAAGTTGCATAAATATGCTACACTTGCTGAAGTCGAAGCAGCTTTTGTTGTCGAACAGACAGGCAGTAAATTAACACACTATACTGTCCACCTTCCCGATCCAGTAACAGACGAAGTTGCGTCGCTATTCAATTTGATATTCAGGCCGAAATAATAGGCAAGTAGTATGCTTCTCGATTCTTTACGACCCGGAACCTATCCCGTCCGTTTAAATGAGATCATTGTCGAATGGTATGATCGGGTAATCTGCTCAGTACTAGAGTTGGAATCGGAGGTATATGTAATTAAGTCGATCGTCGGATGGGACTTGAGAAGAAAATGTGGTGTAGGTGTATATTTTCCTGCGGACAAGTCGCTCTTTGAGTCTGTACAGTCATCTATAGGATCTTCTTGGGATTCAGCACGTGAACATATTGTTGAATACGTTGCAAACTACAACGGTTTAGTTGTAATTTCAGTAGAAGATGATTCAGTACTTATTGCCATCCGCCAAGTGACATGGCCAAACGTGAGTTTCCCCCCTTTTCAAGCTTGCGATATTGATGCAGCCATGAATAATCCAAATATTTCTCGCTTAGAGAAAATCGTCGCTGATAGTTAGACCATGAGGGCGTGACTCGGACCGGACCGGTTCGGATTCGTTGCAGTGCGCTCTGGCGTCCAGCCTCCCATCGAATCGCTCCCCATCGGATCGCGCGTTCCGACTAGGAACCCCAAACGCTTCGAGGTCGACCCGCAGCCTGACCCAGAACAAGCGACCTGGGCTAAACTATCAATCACCGTCGAGCGTAACGATGGTGGCATTGTCGACGCCGAGATCATTCGGCCGCGCTCGTGGATTCTACGTAACGGCATCTGCGCAGGCCGCATGCTACCATTCAATCTCCCTGAACTCGAAGTCTCCGGGCTAGCTTTAGTCACTGCCATCGACGATTGCCCACCAATTGCCGAAGGTGAAGGTTCGGTGGTGACCGCACGGTTTATCACCCGCGAAGTCCACGTCGTGGCTAGCGTGGATGTGCTAGGTGCCGATGGCACTGTCGAGACCATCACCGGGACGACCATTCACCCCGTCTGGTCGGTGGACCGGCAATCATGGGTGCCGCTGGCTGAGCTAGCCGATGGCGAGGGGCTATGCTGCGATACTGAGTCTTTCGGACTGGGTTTTCCCTCTAGCCTCCCGCCTAAAGCCTCCGGCCTAGTTCTGAGCGTCGCCCTTTCGCGGTTCTCCCAGCCGGTCTACAATATCGAAGTCCACGGCGAGCACGTCTACCAAGTCGGCGAGCTGGGATTGGTAGTGCATAATGCGGACGGTCTAGTGTGCCGGACTGGATGGGGCGCGTTCGGCTGGGGTAAGAAGGTTCTTGAATCGAAAACGACATGTATCTTCACCAAAGGGATGCTGAGTCAATCGGAGGTGATTGCGCGTGGTAGATCAATTAATAAGATTACGGAACTCGTACAGCAATTCGGAGGTACCGCAAAAGGTTGGGTAAAGAAGAAAGGATGGGACTCCATGGGACAAGAGTGGCACTGGTATGAACACCATGGTATTGGCAGAGTCGGTGAGAAGCTCGCTGGAACCCTTGATCCTTTTTAGGACGCTTATATGCCAAAAATCCTTGCAATTGTATCAAAAATCACAAACCGAACATCTTTGGTTCAAGGTCACGAGTACGAAGTAATCGGCTTTGATGATTCCTTTTACCGGATTATTGACGAAGCAAATGAGCCAGCATTTTACCCTAAATCCTATTTCATCGACGATGGATTTACGACACCTCTAAATTGGGTTTATCGAGATCTTGGCGAAGGAGAATTCTCCTGTGACACTCCGGAGCTTTCTTCTCCAGGTTTTTACGAAAATTACGCAGATGGGGAGCCATCAGCTATCGAAGCATATAAAGAGCTTTTAAAACTAAAGCGGACGCAACACTAACCCACCTTGCTAATCTCCCCATCAAGAGGCTCTGGAGAACCTGCCTTCAAGCACTCGGTGGACTGTAAGTCGCCCACTCCGATACACGTGAACCCCGAAAGTCTAGGACGGGCTCAGATCGCCAAATTAACTTCCTAATCAACCACCCAAAACATAGCAAGGTTGCGAGTCTAGGACGCCGCCTCCATCATCCAGGCCACCGCAAGGTGACCAATGGCAATCAGACCCGCTGGATAACCCCAGCGGGTCTTTGCATTTCTACCCAATAAAATCAAAGGGATCGCGAACTATCGGTTCGAACCGATATTCCCAACTCGTGACTCACCCTTGGCCGATTTTCGGTCCAAAAGGGCTCTAAACCGCAAAAAGGCTCTAAATCGCGTGACTCACCCCAAATGCGTCACGCGACTGTTTACCCAGCAAAAACATGGGTTTTCGCGTTTTTTCCACTCATCGAATTTTTAGCGAAAATGGCCTATGGCAGAGGTATGAAAAACTAAGGGCTAGCGCGTCACACGTGTGACAATTCCATCAACGGAATTCCACTGCACAGAGATCCTCTTTGTCAGCCTCAATTAGTGAAATTCCACTAAACTGGAGTGCGAACTAGGTTGCTCAATGATTAAGGTCTGATATAGGCTTGAGAATCCAGTCTCTTTTGCACCCCAGCATCACTTTCAGTTGTAGTGACGCACACTAATCAACTCCGGCCACGTAGAGCAAATGCCAAGCAAAGTCCAAATCCCTCGGTACATAGAAGACCGCATTCGCCAGAGACACCCGGTTGACTCATATGTTGTTCCCGGGTCTACGGCTGTTGTTTCGTTTGGCAACGCTCAAATTGCTAGTGTTGCCACACTTGGATTGAATCCTAGCCGAGTTGAGTTTATAGACAGAGATGGAAAGATGCTGACAGGAAGCTCGCGGAGACTGTCCACCCATGAATCACTCGGAACAAGTGATCTGACCAACGCATCGACCGATATAATCAGAACAGTTTTTGATGAGTGCAATCAGTACTTTCAACGGAACCCATATCGTCGCTGGTTTGATCAATTCATGCCTGTTCTGAAAGCACTAGGCGTTTCCTATTATGACGGAACTGCGTGCCACCTCGATCTTGTACAGTGGGCTACTGATCCGACTTGGGCGAGTTTAAAACCAGCGGAAATCCGACTTAAGCTACTTCGGGAGGATGTGCAGTTTTTCCGACAGCAACTCGAGCAAGAGTCATTGAAGCTGCTATTGGTCAACGGACAATCAGTGGTATCTCAACTCAAGAAGAGCGGAGTCTGCGACATCGAAAAGATCGAGGCAATTGCTGGCTTCGGAAACTCCGATACTAAAATGTATGCTGGCACCGCTTTCGGGCGACTTGCAATAGTAGGCTGGTCTACCAACTTGCAATCATCATTCGGCGTGAGTCGACAACTGCGAGAGGAACTGGCTAGGCGAGTCAAGGACGCAACGATGCTATTGGGAATATCTAAAATTTAAGCTTGGTCTCGCCGTGAAGCTTTGTATTCGCCGAGGACATGGCTTCGTGTAACAACACATTCGATTCCGGCTGTATTCCACCAGCCTATGCTTCCGCTATCTTCCCCTGCTCGCTCCATAGCAGTGGGATCCCTTTTCGCAGTTGGCGTAGGCTCATGCCTTCGGGTTCCTTTCCTTCTAGTATCTGCTCAACGATCGTCGGCGACAGAGAAGTCAGCTGCAGGATTCGGCTAACGTGCGTGCGGTCCACGTTGTTTGCAGCTGCGATCTCATCGATGCTCTTGTACTTGCCTGATTCAAGTTAGTCTTGCCAAAGCCAGGCTTTAGCGATGCTGGTAATCAGCGGAACGTTCAGTGCTTTCGGTGCCTTAGCCTCTTCGGTCTTACTACCTTCAGACAGGATCATCTGCCGACCGTTGAGCCGGTAGACTTTAATCGGTACCGATACGATCACGGCGGTTTCCAATGCAGCCAAAACCAACGCGATCGCTCAGGCGACCTTGGGGAAAACTGCTGAAGTCACTCAGATCGATGCCGAGACGGCTTGGCGGAACGCCTACGTGAATCTTTTCCAGCCACTCCCGTCGGCTTGGAAACCCACCTGAGCCAATTCGAAACCATTAAGGTTCCTGGCCGGGGATAAACTCCCAGTATCGATTCCTGCCGTCGACAATTTCCTTCAGTCGAGGTCTTGGAGGGTTGGCTCTACCCATGAGAAGATTTGAAATGTCCGTAATTACCGAGTTATTTGCCATAGCGTCAGAGTGCCCGACGAAGTCCGAGCGAATCGAGGATGTGTCAATGACATTGAGATTTGCAAGGGATAGAACAGTTGGCTTGCCATTGACGATCTGCCCTGCTCGGGGTCCAGCGTGGATGGAATTAGAAATCCCAAGAGCCAGATCATAAGACGATGCGTAGAGCGTCGTATTTGGAAGATACTTTGACAGAGCAGGAGCGATATCGCGATTGAAAATCCGCGCATCGATGTCTGGCGAGGCCAAAATAAGTTCTTTCAGATTCTTGGCATTCCCTTCTTGCCTCAATTCGATTAGCGCTTTGGTAACACCGCGATTGCCCATGCTGTGAGCGATCACGAAAACATCATCGAATCCTTGTTCATGCAGCGTCTGAAAGAATGACTTCAAGTGAGGGCCACCCGTTCTATCGAATCACCGTCGGCAGCGTAGCCTGCCTCACTCCCCTTCGATGGCCACGAGTACAACATCGAAATACCTGGGAAATCAAGATCGTATTGCAATTGAGCCGCGCGATAAACTGCGTCATCAAAAGAGACGTTAGCGACACGAACAATCAACCCCCTGCCCCTTGCTCCCCGGCCAAAGCTCCGGTGGAGAAGGGGGGACCAGTGCAGAATTATCGGAGTTCCTTCGGCCATACGAGCGACCCTTCTTGCCAAGCGTCCCACATTGGACCCTTGTAACCATTGAGTCCATGGTGGTCGTTCACATACTGGATGACCTCTGCCGCATCGCGATAGGGCTTGATCGGTAAGAACGGTCCGAATATTTCCTCTTTCATGATGGTCATCTGATCACTCAAGTTCATTTTCGTCAAGTGACGCAAAGACTGCATCATAGTACTCTTCTTGAATCTCACGCCGGATCAAATCTAAATCCACGGCCATAGGATCGATCGACTCGCCTTCGGCAGACTGGATTCCTGTGTTGTTGAGATAATCGATCACCGAAAGAACATCCAGAGGAGTGGTAATTCCATCTCCGTCGGTATCCATTTCCGAATCGATGACCGTTGGGTTCCGTCCGTTTTGCATCATGGAGCGGTTGACGCGATCGATGAGGAACAACACGTCCAGCGGCGAAACAATTCCATCTCCGTTGATGTCCAATCCGTACGACACTACCATGACGCTTGAGGATCTATTTGGGCTCGATGTTTCCGTCTTTAGGATCGTGTTATGGCCTGCACCTGGATTGATTCGACTGAGATTGCCAGTGACCTCAATGGTATCGTCTCCCCCAAGTGTATAAATGGTGTTTTTGCCGCCAGCGTCTTTGAGCCGATTGTGTCCTGAGCCAGCATGGATATAGTCGTTGCCGGTCCCGGTTTCGATCAAATCGCTACCTTGCAGGGCGATGATTCGATTGTTGCCTCCAAGGTCAAAGATCTGGTTGCCTCCAGCCCCGGCATGAATTTCATCGTTGCCTAGACCCGTTCGGATAACATCCGCTGCGGAACCGGCGAAGATTCTATTGTTTCCGAAGATGTCTTCGATACTCGACGCCCCACGGCCGCTTTGGACGTAGTCATTTCCCCGTCCAGACTCGATCTGTGTTGGAATCGAGAAGCCACCGACAACATTGATGAAGTCGTCGCCGTCGAAAGTCGCGATGTAAACCTTGCTGAAATCCTTGGTCGAGAATCGTTGAGTGGTTGTCTTACCGTTTCCGATGCGATTGACAACGGTGGTGTATTTCGGTTCCACGATAACGGTGATTTGATCCCGCTGATCCGAACCGATGATCTGCAACTGACCTGCAGAAATACCGGTACCCACGACAAAAAATTCCGTGGTTGCGATCGACCGCAGACCGGTACTCTGATCGGTGAGCTTGATCGTCGCAAGATGCTTGCCCGGTTTTGTGTAGGAATGACTGGCGTTGAACATGCGGCTTGAACCGAGTTCGATCGTCTCGACAGGGGTACCATCGCCCCAATCGATGGATGCCAAATAGTGATCTTGGAGATTGACATCCTCGAAGCTAACCGTCGCCTTGGCCATTTGACCGATCGAAACCGGGCTGCGAATCGGATCAATTGAAATCTTTTCGGGAGGATTGTCAACGATGGTGATGGACTTCTGGTAATCGGTAAACTCGCCGTTTGGGTGTAGCACACGTGCATAGATCAAATGCTCCCCTGTCCGGTCGCTCTTGATCGGAAACGTAAGAGAGTCACTGGCGTCGACATAAGTGGCTTGATCGCGGGAATCCTTGTCCATGCTCACAAAAAAACGAAGTGCTGGTCCTGTAACTTGTGTGCTTTGAAGTGATCCGCCTAGCATCGGTTCTTCGCCATTTGCCGATGGAACAAAGGGTGCACAGGTGGAGAATGATAGGAGGTGGTTCAACGATTCCTGGTAGGTTGTAGATTCATCGCTGCTTGCCATCCGTAGCGCATAGTAGCTATCACAAGTGGATTCAGGAATCGCAACAGGAATCGTTAGCTCCTTATAGCCCCGAAGCAAGTGGATGGCGCCGGTACCTGCCGATGAAAACATTGGCGAAAGTACGTTGATCGAATTGCCGGGGTCTTTCTGAAGAACATAGGGGCGATGATTGGTCGATGCATTCGAGATATCATTCCAGAGTCCATTACTTCCGGTGGTCGAATAAGTCAATTCGGCATAATCCTCGTTGCTTCCGTAATCATTTGGCTCGCCCGTGTTCCAGTTGCTATACCAACCGGACAGAGTGATTCCCGAAGGAGATTTGCCGTTGTAGAACGGTTCAGATTGCGCGGAACCTAGGTCCCAAGTCCAGGTTCCCTCCGTGGACGAATCGGTAGCGCCGATCCAGACACTTTGTGACTGTTTAGTGGCTATATAGGAAATATAACTGTTGACTTGCGGCGAAGTGATCGCGCTTACCCATCCAGATTTATTTTTTGCTGATGACTTAGCATTATCGATTGTGACGGAGCTTGATTGGTAGACAAAAGTGTTTGTCCAATCGATTGGAGCAAGACTGCTTAAAACGATTTGGCCAGCATCTCGGTTGAATACCGGAATATCCTGTTCGACGAGCACAGAATTGGTGGAGTTGACTCGAATGTCTGCTTGAGTCGATGTCGAACTGGTCGAACTGATCAGAGTCAAACCACCGACGGTGAAGTTCCCGTTGATCTGACCGATGTACGGGTCAGATGGATCTCGCCCGCTATAGAGAGTGCTGATGTTTTTAGGGAGAGCACGAATTGGGACTGCATCTTGAAAATTAAATACATCCGCCAGTCTGCCGACCATCTGTATCGTGGACTGACCGATCGTCAAATCACCCAAGTTTTCGACGTAGATTCCACCTAGGTATGAACTTGCTGCCAACTTGTCGACTTGAGTTGCGATTGGATTTAACTTTTGACCAACTCCGGTCCACGCAACAGATGAAGTTGCCGATTCGTTGATGCCGCCTGCGGACAAGATGGTTTCATCGGCAACTATGTTGAGCAAAGTGCTCGCAAGATTATTGATGATTCGACCATTCCCACTCGGCAGGCTCCCATCGACTCCCCGGTAATCGGCAACCACCAAAACAGATTCTTTGTTAGGTTCGTCGACGCTAGCCTGTGTTTCGAGAGTCCCGAGGAACACATCACCCGTCGAGAGTAAAACGATATTACCACCATCGCTGGTGATTGCGGAACCTGCCGTCATATAGATTGTCTTGGCGTCTTTGCCGACCTTGACTTCGTTGAGTTGGTTAATCAGGGTTCCAGAGCTAACGAAGATTTGTCCTGTCCCGGTCGATCGCACGGTAGGTAGCTGCAGCACGTAGCCGGTCAAGGTAATGCCACTATTGTTGTCGTTCCACTTCCCGTCGACTGTGGGATTATGGATGATCGTTAGATTGTCCTCATTGTTGTAGTAGTTGTTTGGCTCATTCGAGTTCCATTTCCCATCAACGATTGTTGAGAAAGGATCGTATTTGAATTTGTCATCTAAGGTTTCGTAGTAGAACTCGATCCCTCTTGATCCACTGGCTTGCTTGCCTGTCGAAGGTCCTTCGGTCCATCTCCAACTTCCTTCTTGTTGCGAGTCTGAACCGCCTGCCCAAATTTCGGAGTAAGAAGTCGACCTGTTTCTCAGTTGAGATTTAACCCACTCATTGACGCTGTTGATTGCCAGGGGGGCAATCCAACCGCCACGGCTTTGTGCATCCAACTTGGCATTGCTGTAGTTAAAGCTTCCCTCTTGGATGCTATAAATCGGCTCCAATCGAACGCCATGGGCTCCGATGAGATTGATATTCCCCCCGTCGCCAACGATTGGGGCATCGACAATCAAGCTGAATGGGAGGTTCTTTGCGTTGTCTTCGATTGGGAAGATAAGCTGAGTATTCGTCGCAGAACCTTGGGCAGCCAATGTAAGGTTTCCGCCTCCGCTAAGTGTGACCGCCCCGGCCACAATGATGATACCACTACTGACCAGTTCCAGATCCCCATCGGTGAGCGTGAACTCGTTTACTTCGAGGTCGCCTTGGTTAAGCAGGTGAATCGATCCTCCTACGTTGTCGCCGGAAACCGATCCTACGTCTACGATCGTCAAATGTTCAACTGTTCCAACGCCACCTTCGCCATCGAATTTCAAAGTCCCAGTAATCAGGATTGGATGGGAATCGGATTCGGACTCGGCTCGTAGATCGCCAGAACCATGGAGGGTGACTTGGTGAGTGCGACTGGTTTGTATAACGTTGCTGACTTCTACGACCACCGGGAAATCAAGGTCGATGTTTCCTGCTGCGGATAGGATTCGGTCCACCCGCAGTTTCTGTAATTCGCCGGTTGAGAAATCTTGCAAATTTGAATGAAGTTTGATGTCTCCATTTGTTTCAACTTTCAGGTATCCGTCGTTTACCATTTGTGCATCGATGGACACCAAAGGTGAATTCGCGTTGGCAGGGTTGCGGGAGGCATCAAGTCCAATGATGGTAATCCCGTTCTTTGCCGATATCAGATGAGGCATTGCGTCCTGAGTGGACGAATCATTGCCAATGCGATAGGTAATAGGGCCTGAAGTTGTGCTAGGCAATAATTCGAGGATTACCGAATCACCTATCAATCGCTCGATACCAGAATAGCTCGAGGAGTCCGCGGGTAGTTCCGCACGAACGGAGAGCGTAACTGCTTTTTTGGAGTCAGCATTCAAGGCACTACCAATGTACTGAGATTGATTTAGATTTATAGCGATTGGATATTTGGCCGAGTCTGCTGTGTTGTGAGTGCCGATGTCTCCGCTGGCTTGCAGGTTGACAATAGATGCCGTGATAGCAGAGCCATTCGTTGGAATGACCGTGGTGGCGATATCTCCTGCTAGATTGACGAGATTCACAAAACCACGGTTGGTGGTGAGAGAACCAGTGATCAGAAGCTTTGGGTTAGCGAGGGAATCGTCCGTCCACGTGTTTCGGATATTGATCATGCCATCCTCTGGGATCCCTGTTGTGGATCCCAAACTAAAACCATTAGAAATTCCTGCCGGTAGGATAGGTGTGATGATTGGTTGGCTTACAATGATACTTTTAGTGAGCACAGAGTAATCAATCGAGCCGATTTGCAGGTCAAGCTTAGAACTATTTTCGATATCTACTTCAGCTAGACCGCCATAAGTACTCGAACCCCTGAGTTCCACACTACCACTGGAGTTCGGGCTTGAGGTATTTCCTGTAATCGGTTGGAGTTCATTGATGTTGAAATTCAATTCCTGTTGGCTACCCGAGAAGCGACCTACGGATTGAACTACAATAGGTTGATTGTCTGGTAGCTTATCACCCTGTTGAAATCCACCGGATAGAACCACACCATTGATGGTTTGGATGATTTGATCCTCATCGACCGATAGGCCTTGTTTGTAGCCCTTCCATGTTCTCGCATTCCAATCAATCTTTCTTTGAGGATTGACGGTGATGCGGGTCGTTGTATGTTTGGCCGTGAGTGCCTCGACGCTGATATCTTCGGGCGCGATAGATTGGTTCGTATTGACATCGATTCGGTCAGCGACAATCGTAGCGCTGTCCTCAGAATGAACCGTGGTTGTGGTAGCGATCGAAAGACTTGCGTCCGCTCTGGATTCGAATCCAGTTCCGGTCCTGGCCTTTGATCGCAAATCGATATTTTCTTGGGATGCCGTTACACGAACCGTATCACCGATAATCCAAGCATCATCCAAGATATTCACAGCGAGCGTATCATCGGTAATCGAGATGTCTGAGCGTGACTTTCGCGGAAGCCCGATCCCTCCACCCTTGGAATAGATGTTTGGTTCCTTGTCTGTTTTCAGTCCTAACCCCGATGCGAGCAGCGTCACGTTCGAACCCCTCAAGGTCGCATCGCCAATCTCGACTTTCGTCGTATTGGTCATTTCGGAATTCTTTACGAAATGAATGCCAGAGTCATCGTCTCGATTTGCTTTCGAGTTTCCAAAAGCGGCCCCTGCCTTTGTTGTGGCAGAGATTTGACCTCCGAAGGCTCGATAAGCGTTGAGTGAAAGGTTTTCCGTCGCAGTTAGATTAGCGCCGTCTGCGATAACAATCGATGAATCGAAACTATTTGATATTTTTGAATTCGCATCGGAAAATGCGAGAACGGCAGCGTAGCTTGAGGTGTCCGCATGGCTTTCAGCATCATCAGAAACTTTGGTTTCGACGATTAAATCCCTCGAGGCAAAGATATCCCCTTTTAGAACAATTTTTGCAGAATGCTCTAAATACGTGCTTGCGGACGCACTGGAGTCCGAGACCAAGACGGCCCCCCCATAAGCTTCCGATTTCGTGCTCGCATTTCCCGCTGCCTTAGCAGTGATATCCAGGTCATTGGCAACCAAGCTTGACCCAGCTTGGCTCGAGATCAAGACCTGCGGTTTCGAGTAGCTTGTTGCATTGGGCAATAGAAAGCTACCCACGAGCGAAGCTCCAACCGCATGGGAAACACTGCTTGCTTTTCCGGTAGATGTTGGAGCAGGTGCATTCGTTGCTTTTTGATAGATCAATTGGTTGGTGGTACTGGTCGAGGATGATGAAATATCAAAAACAAATTCCTGCTTACCTGATCCCATCGAAGTCAGGTCGATGCCCAAGGTTCCAAGATAACTTCCATTGCCAATGACCACTCCAGTGAGGTCGTCTGTGTTTACTAGGTTCTCTATAGCAATTCCATGACTAGCATCCTCACGGCTCGCTGCTAGTTTGAATTGATCATCACTCGTTCGAATCACATAGTAGGTTTGGCCGGAAACGAGTCCACCTATAGGTTGCTGATCCACTTTTAGTAGACTCTGGTTGATCTTTTCAGGTACTCCTTGTCCGCTTATCGTTAATAAATCTCCTTTACCTCCAGATTCTGTCAGCGAGTAGAGTTTGATGGATTGCTGGTGCGACGAATCATTTTGAATTTTTTCCAGCCAATATCGCGCCCCATCGACAAGCCCATTGATCGTTGCATTGTTGGAAGCGCCAAGCCACGCGTTTCCTTTTCCGGAGAGCAGGTTTTTTACGACGTCGTTGTCGGAGCTGGAGCCCACGGTTGCGATCCATCCACCGCGGGAATTTGCATCGGATTTCGCCTGCTGATAAGTACCTTTGTAGGCAATAACCTCGTACTTTGGATATTCGACCAAATAGGAGAGTTTCTCGTCGTCTCGATCCAGATCATTCCAGAGACCACTTTCGTACATCATCAATGCATCTTCGCTTGAAAATGCGCCTCCATCATTCGGCTCACCGGAAGCCCATGGTGGTGAGAACGACCTTGTCTCAGAGCCCTTTTTATTTCCTTGCCAAAATTGCTGGTATGCAATCGGATCGTTGGGTGTGTCCCAGATCCATCGATCTTCTTTATCGTGGTCGCTGCCGCCTAACCAGACCGAGCGCCCGCCCGCGGCATCTTTAGCGGTTTGCCACTCCTGATCGCTGTCGATTGATGCTAACCAACCTCCCAAGCTACTGGCTTGGTTTTTCGCGTCCACCCAAGTCCTCGCATCATCGTATCGGACGAACTGAGGGCGTTCTAAAACGTAGTAATTGAGTTCTTGTTTTTGGGTTTCTGACGACCAAGTTCCATCGGTGGAGATGAAGGCGCTGGAAGTCTGCGGTTGATATTGGAGTTTGAAACCCCGAACTTTTTGAGTCGATGTACTACCGCCATAGGAACCGGTAAAGCCGATGTAGGCTACGTTGGTTCCAAGTGCATTCGCCAGGTCGACACTATAAACATGTTGGTAGCTCTGGGTCGATCCATCTGGATATTTTTCAACCAATTGCTCCGATAGCGTCTTCTCTATAGCGTTGTACTCGAGTGTCACAGCGATCGGATTGCCCGATTTGATATTCACAGGTGTATTGCTGAGGTAGGAAGTTGCACTATTTTCCACTGTAACGTTCGTTCCGACGATCTTAGGCGAGGCGTTGTAGAGATTCATCAAATACGCTGCTTTGTTGCCTGAGATACCTGAATAGCCAAGCCCTCCACCGGTATCGCCGATCGCATCGATGCCTTGGTTTTGAAAAACCAGGGCAATCCCGTCAGCAGCTTTATTTCCAGAAGCTTGGTAAGTGAACTCAATTGAAAAATCGGAGTCCATCGGCATGCGTTTTTGCAACCAAGCGGCCGATTTAGAGATATCCGTCGAAGTAGATGATGTTTTCTCTGTCAGTGTGATTTCTGATTTTGAGTCATCCAGTCGTGAACCTACTAGCGCAAAATCTCCGAATCCAATCACCGATCCATTGTCAAAGATCGGTTGGTCCTTGGACCAATTCGAGTAGTTTCCTCCAACGGCTTGTCCTGAATTCTCTACGGTTGAGTTCGTCCAGAATTGAACACCCTTGAGTTGAGTGGCTCCTGGAGTGGTTTGGTCCGGTCCCTCCGTCCAGTACCAATCACCGGGATTGGAATCCGAGTCGTAAATGACGGGGCCATCCACTAAAAAATCGTCAATCCGATCCCCGATGTAAATTGTGTTGGGGTTGGTCGTGTCCGAGGAGAAACTCCCGTCGGAGTTCGTCATCTGATTAACCGATGTGGATGTAAATGAAACACCATTGGCAGCTTTGTAGGTAACGTTCTGTAGATTTGAAAAGCCGTGGCTTGGAATCGTCAAAGATCCTGCGGGGTCTATAGCGTTTCCATCGAATGCCTGGGGTTTGTTGGGGATGTGCCGTGAATCAACGAGCATGACACTATTACCGTCCATGCGGTTAATGTAATACGATCCGCCATCGACCAATCCATCGATCGATTCCGCCCCGATTTGTCTGTAGACCAGTTTGTCCCAACTGGTTGGATTCCAGTCCTTCAGGTCAAATGGACCTTTCAGATAGCCAGTCTGACTGCCGAAATATAGTTTGTCATTTGCAAGATCGATCGGCGCAAGATCGCTATCGATGGCTACGCCCAAGGCGACTTTCTTGGCATTGACCCATAGGACTGGATAATCCCTTTGATCTTCCAGTCCTGTTACTACAATTCCGCCAGTTCCCATTAGGTACTTAACGACATCTCCTGATTGCAATCGATGATTATCTGAAAACGCTATCGTATCGTAGTCGGAATCGACATCGGTATGGGTATCAAAGTCCGTTGGCCTTTCGCCCTGATCAATTCCACCAAGTCCCTGGATTTCAATCCCTCCGTGTACCGATTTGATCCTGGCTTTGGATCGAATTAATACATGCAGATCCGGTTCGACCGTTGCGTTTGCGTAGGGATTGAGGATCGTTGCAATCAAGGAACCTCCATTGTTTCCATTCTCCGCCAATGCATCGATGGTGGATCTTGCGAGAATCCCGACGTTCCCTTGGGCTAAAAGTGTGGTGGTATTGGATCCAAAACTCTCTTCGCTACCAATAGAAACATTGATTGCGGGCTTGACGTTGACATCTAGCGTGAGCCCAGAGCCGGCAAAGCCCGATGCGTAAGTGGATTGCTTTGTCATGCCATGTGCGAATCCAGTTGCGTTGGCAGCTATTTGAATTTTCCCAGCGGATTCGAACTCGGTTCGACCGTAAATATCAACGCCGATCGTTGGCGAGTTATCCATAGTCATTCGAACTGTGTTGACCGCTAAAAGACCATCGCTAATGCTTCCTGAGCGGACGGTTGATAGTGCCGTGCCATTGAAATCGGAAAAGACCAGGATGTCTCCTTTGTTGGTTTTCAACGACAAAGGAAAGGTTGTATCCCCTCCAGAAATCTTTGAATTCAACGACGATTTCATGATCGATTTGATATGGGACGTGCTTTCAGAGGCTGCAAGTCCCAGAGATGCAGACCATACAACACCCTCTGAGCGGATGCTAGCATCGGATTGGCTCAGGACTTGGATATTTCCTTCTTGGGATCGGACCTCGTACGAAGAAAATCCATTTCTGGGCATCGATCCTGAAGTTGTGTTGATGCTCGCGCTGAGATGATTTTCTTGCTCTTGATAGATCAGCGGAATGGACGCGGCAAAGGCTACGACGCCAATAGCTACGGAAGTATCCCGGATATTCCCGTCCATCGATGTGTGATCCATGCTGATGACTTCGACATTCATTTTTGCATCGATTGAGCTGTCAGTAATCTGAGCAGCGACTACATTCGCAGACGTTGCGTCAACATCACTACGTACGATGGTTGCTGAAAATGAGATGGGAATTTGTAATTCAACAATGAAACCAAAGGCAAACGACACCCCAACGCTATGGACATCGGAAAAGATGCTATTGCCGATAGCAACTTGAGGGAAGTGAATCTTGGAATGGTCTGGTAGTCGCGTTGCAGATGGAAGATCTACGGATGCATGGACTCTGACATCTCCAAGTTCGGTAGCAACAGCCGATTTTTGAATATCTGCTAGAACGTCGTCTTGGAGGATTGTTTTTGATTTCGCTTCTCCATAGACTGCCGCTGCAGCAAATCCATTTGCAGAAATTGCTGCTTGAAGATCTACCTCCCATAATTTCGAGTAGATCCATGGGACGCTCGATGCTGTAACGGTGAGGCTTCCTGCGTGAACTTCCGAATCGCTCAGTTCCGCGTGCGTATTCGATGGATAGTCCTTTCCATCCTCGGAAACCATGGAAAGATTATTTCTGACGACGGTATCCGCGGTGGAGAGACTAGCCGAAACCCCCTTGCTTGTTCCGGTGAAACCAAGACTGACCGCCACGACATGGCTCGCTAAATTCGTTTGCTTCAATGCGGAAATCGAAACTTCGTTTTCCGCGTAAATTTTTGTACCATTTTTTGCAAACGCTTGGACGTCAGTTGCAACATCGTTGTTAGCAATTTGGGTCAATGCGCCGACGGATACTACAACGGATCCACCCCACTCGATAGCGATCAAACCACCGATCCCCTTTGCGATCACCGTACTAGTGTCGGTCGCATTGATCGATACCGAATCGGATTTGTTCGTTTCTGTTGCGATGGTACTGGAATCGACCCATGCTTTTGTTGAGGATCGAATGTCATTCGAGGACCAAACACCGATCCAATTGGCTGCTATATTTCCGCTCGATTTTCCAATTCCTATTTGCAGAGCGATATTGTCAGCGTGTGAAATGATTTCGCTGGCCGATGATGCAAGGACATCTAATGAATCACTGATCAGTAGATCAGTGTTTTTTACAAAGCTTAAGGTATCTGTGGTGATTTCATTGCTCGTCACCCCGAGCCCTACGGTTACTTCGACAAGGTTTTCACCTGCCCAGCTTACCTGGCCGCTTATGATGCGGCTCTGTATACCCGTTTGATTAATCGATTCGATGGAAAGCGTATCGGTGTTAATTGACGAGTCACAAATCGAAGCGATTGTATCCCCACCGATGGAATTGACGGCAATCGCCCCAGCGATATTTCCAGACACTTTTGATTCCGTTGTAAGAATCCCAATGGATGCTGTTAGCGCTTGGATATCCGCATCGCTTTTTGCTTTGATCTGGACATCTACTTCGTCCGCTCCATTTGAAAGAACCCTCGCGTCCGATATCGAAGCCTTGAGCATCGAATTGTCCGAGTTTTCATTGCTGCTCCAAGCGAAACCGACCGTACCTGCAAGTGCTCCCTTGGTATGGTAAGACCAAGACGCCGAACCGCTGAGTGTCCATATTTTGGATTCATCAGATGCGTCGATTTTCAATGATTTTGTGATGGATAAGTGGGTTGCAAACTCTTCGTCAGAATCCTCTTCTTGTCCTAAAATGGCTTGGATACTGCGGCGGATTGTATTTTGGGACCCAGATTCCGTAATTGCGATACCGGTAGCCAACGCTCCGGCAATTGTTACAGCAAGGATTTTGGACGCATCGTTTGCGACAATTTCAACCGATTCGGCCTCGATTTCCGTATCGCCAGATATGTTCGAAAGAATCTCATAGTTATCGGAATCGGATTCTCCAAATTGGTTGAACGCATTCGACCCACCGATAGCCACTCCGTACCCGTCGCCCCCCCTTTTCTTTGCTATCGCAAAACCACCTGCGTCTGCGGTCAGGAAATGATTGTTTCTTGCGTCGACGATCACCTCACCGGTACCTGTCGTTTCTTTTCCAACGACGATTTTCGAATCTTCGATGATTGCCTTGGTTCTACCCGTAACTTGATTGTTTGCCATGGAGTAGACTCCCGAAATCGCAACTCCTTTGCTTGTCGCGACACCTAAACATGCTGCTGCTGCAAATAGTGAAACACCCGTCGAATCCGTAGGATCCTGATCGGATTGGGAGTTCGATTCAGATCCGGCATCTGCTCGGATTTCGAGATTGCCATCGACATGCAAAACAACAGGATGATCGGTGGTTGTCGATGAGTTAACCAGCAAGGCATGTGTATCCCAGTCCGCCCGATTGACGGCAAAGGAGCCTGAAAGTGCGACCGACACCCCTTTTTGATCGGTGTCTGTTTTCGCAATAGCCATAGCGCCAGCCAACGCCCAAGAGCGCGATTGATTGCGGCTATCGATTTCAAGGTTGCCGCCTACATGTAGGACCGAAAAACCTTGAAGATCCAATTTCGAGAGAGTGTTGTCCTCGAGATTATTAAACGCTGCGTCGCCAGCAATACTGATAGAAACCTTCTTTTTCTCTTTTCCTAAGGCAGGCTGCCCACCCTCCGCCTCGTCTGCGTGAGGTTGGTTCGGATTGGCATCAGCTTTTTTCGGTTTAGCAAATCGGAATGTTGGAATCGCACCTACAAGGGCGACGTTCCAGGCACCGCCTGAATTCAATGCGGATAGTTCCATCGCTGTAACATCGAGCGATCCTCCGTCTTTGGTTTCACGGTAGTCATCGTTCTTGATGTATCTGTCTGATTCCGGGATTCTCCCGACGATTGCTTGTGTGAAACGCTTTGCGTCGACATAACCATAGCTGACCCCAATTCCGACCGTGCCGCTTGCTAATAGCCCACCCGAACCCAGGACGTGGCCAGAGTCGCTGCTTGCATCGAGGGCAAGTTCGCCACCTGTAATTACTGCACCAGGAGCAACATGCGCGATGGTTGTGCTCTCTTGAATCGACTGGTTGAAACTTAAACCTATCGCTACAACATCAGACTCGCTTCCGGCCTGGGCAAACAGGTTTTTTCTTCCGTATTCGTGGGCGACGACTTCCGTTTTGCCACGGTTGCCGGAATGGACCATCGCCCCGCCTTCGATACGCGCGATCGTCTCGGATCTCGATCCAAGATGGAGTTCGCTCAATCCAATCCCAAGTTGCTTACCTTTGGTTCCAAACAAACTGAATTGGGAACCTACTTCTCCTCTTAGTCCCCCCGAATCCCAATTTTCCCCTGGGAAAAAATTGGCGAGCTTAATAAAAGGAATTTTGAGCAACTCAAAAAAGTTCGGGTTTAATTGAATTTGGCCAGCGAAGTCAACGGACTCCATGGACGTGCTTGATTCGATGAAAACGGTTTGCGTATCGGATTGGAACCTTGGTTTTTGATTCACACGGGCGCCATCTTTAATCACGGCAATCGAAGAGTTTTCGTAGTTAGCTATCGCAAATGATCCTGCGATCGCTACCTTGCTCCTCTTTTCATACAAATCGTTTACCCCCTGCTTATCATCCCTACTGAAGACCGTACTGTTGGAGTACAGGTTCATGAACCCCAGTAGTCCGAGCGAAGTCGATAGACTCGAGAAGTAACTCGGTAACTCGCCTAGACCTGCAAAAAATTCGCTAATGTTTCCATCCATTGACGGGAATTTAGGAAAAGTGCCGCGAGGATAAACCAACTCCGACGCGATGGAAGTATCTCCTGCAGCGTCGAGTTGGGCGGATGGTTCGATGACGGTTGCGACGTTATTAATGAAGAACTGGTTGGCAAAGGACGCGGCAATCGCAACGGTTTTTGCCATACCTGTCAGCCCGCTCCATCCGACAGTTTTCGTATTATGCAGAATTTCGGAATCGATTGAAATGTCACCAAGTGATTCCAGGGTACCGCTGACGATGGTTTTGACGGTGTGATCGGAATATGCACCCGCGAAAGCTGCAGCAACTCCGAGAAAATCCCTACTACCGTTCGCAGGTTTGATTTTATTAGGTGCGAAAACCGCTTTCCATGAGTTCTTGTTAAATCGCACTTCCGGATTCATCAAGATATCCTTGAATGCAACCTTTCCGCCCAACTTAGGCTGCGATTCGGAATTGCTATTCGCATGCAAAACGCTTTCAATCTCGATACCAAAGACTTCAGGTTGATTCAATTGAACACTTGTTGTGTCACCCCAATTCGTGGTGTCGAATGCAATTGCGGTTGTTAGCAGTGCATCGAGCAAGGAGGGGGCTAGCCTTAACGAGTTTGGTCCGTCGACAACCGCAAAATAAGTGACATCTGAAATCAATCCAATGATTGGAGAATCACCCATCGTGTAGGTAGAATCGGTCTCGAGGCCGTGTTCGTTACCGGTTGCTCCCGTTCCTAAAGCAAGGGGGCCTCCGTCAGCCGATTGGCTCAGTTGCAGGTGATCTGCATCCACTCGAAGTACAAAGTAGGATTGACCGTTGACCAATCCAGGAATGGGATTTCCTGTGCCCGTCAAATAGGTTACTTTTTGCCCGGTTGAGTATCCGTGGCCAGGAATTCGTATTTGGTTGCTGCTAACAGTTTTTGTCGCGCCCGGATCGAAAGAAACCGTTTCCATTTCATCGTCGAGGGTTTGATTTCCCGGATGGATTTGCAAAACGTGCAATCCGAGTGAGGAAGTTCCTACAGAGGTGATATCGATCGCCAGTGAAGCTGACGCATTGCTGCTGGATGATGCCAATTGAATCAGGTCACTTCCCTCAGCGATTACGTAGTAATCCTGTCCATTGACCAAACCTCCGATTGGTGTGTTCGCACCAGATAAGTAAGTGACCCGCAAGCCGGTCGTCCAAGCTTCGCCTGTTTCACGCACGAATTGCAGCGAGTTGTTTTGTATGTCGACTAGATCTGTCGTTCGGCTTGCATCGAACGTCTGGACCGTGGTCGAAACGTCGAAGTACTGCGCGGTACCAGTTCCGAGTGCTAGTAGATCGATGTCGTTCTGTGTATTGCTTGCACCGAGGTTTTCGGCGAGCCGGATGCGGTTTTCGTCTAATCGGATAACATAGTAGTCGGAATCCGATCGTAGCCCTCCAACCGCATCACCATCACCTTGATCATAGTGCACCATCTGCCCTGTTCTCAAATCATGATTCGGAGTGATGATCCAATCGTTGATCAGATCAGTATTGGAAGCAACGAAGGATTGGAGGTTACCCGAACCAGATGCTGGACCCGTGCCAAGATCAACAGTCTTTCTTGCATAGCAGTCATCGAGACTCGCTGCCAATTGAATCATCGTTGGATTCAATAGGATTGCGTAATAGTCTTGTCCGGCAACTAGGTTCCCAATTGGCAGATTCCCTGTGCCAGGTTGGTAAGTTAGACGCTGAGCATTAACCAGGGCGTGCCCCTCGGGAAAGGCGAGTGTATTTTGAATTGAATCAAGAGCGGGAATAGTCGCGTTTGCAGTCGGATCAAAGGTGAGCGTTTTATTTGGAGCAACAAAAGCGAGTTGCCCGCTCTCTGGTTTATGGAACGAAATCTTTTTTAGCCCGATAGCATCGACAGAGGAAACCGCGATTTGAATCCGATCCGCATCGACAACAATCGCATAAAACGTTGCGCCATCAATCAAATCTCCTTGTTCAACGCTTGTCATTGTATCGCCGGAGTAGTAGCGATAAACCAATGGGTCTCCCGTCTTTAGTCCATGGTTTGAAAAAATGAATATGTCATTGGTCAAATCAAAGACGGATTTATCGAGCGTCAATGTCTCGGTGGGATCTAACTGAAGAATAGAATCATTCGGTAGAAATGTTGCCGAGCGGACCATGGGTTTCTGGACTTCAATCTCCGGATCAACTCGATAGACCAACTGTGTACCTATACTTAGACCAGTCGTGTCAACGTTGAAAGTATTTGTCTCTGGATCTAAGTCTGCCTGCGGATTGAATGTGATGCTGCGCCCAACATACTCAAATGCATGGGGGCTTCCTTGGCCAACTCCACTCGTCACAATCGAATTTCTCGATTGAGCATCTTCCAGGGACTTGGCCAGTTGGAAATGATCTCTATCGAATCGAACCACGAAATAGGAATCGCCATCGAAGAGCCCTTCGATGGGTTGGGGCGATTGATCCTCATCTCCAGGACTTGGGTCCCCGGTACCTATGGCTGAGTACTTGACCTCTTGCCAGTCCGTGAATCCGTGGTTTGGGATATTGAAAGTGCTCCCCTGGAGCGTCAGCTTGGGGTCGAAATCCTTTTGGGTTACGACATCGAAAATTTGAGTGGATGAGTTATCTGTGCTCTTACCAATCGGTTTATCCAAGTCCAATTCCATTTGGTAAGCGAGTTTCAGACTGGTATCCGTCTTTCCGACGACTCGATAGGTGTTGTCGTGGATTAGCCCTTGGACAGGTTCTCCTTTCGTCGCGTCGAAACCACTGACCGTATAGAGGACTTCGTCGCCTCGGACCCAACTGCCGATCAGGTCTAACGAATTTTGATCGCCAACGCGAATGCTATCGGACGTGAAGTTTGTGGAATTGAGCGTAAGGGATTCCGGGAGAGCACCGACTGCAGTAACAGTACCTTTTATCTCTGTCTGGATGGTTGCGTTATCGGTTCCAAGGGCAAAGGTGATTCCCACGAAACCGTCTCCGTAGGAACGGGTTCCGGATTTTGCACTCGCTTTTGTACCTCCTTCGGACATGATTTTCAGGTTTGCGCCTGAATTCAAAACCACTTCAGAATCGATGAGGGTCTTGATCGTCAATTCGTTCTGGGCCATTGAAAAGGCGATCATGGTCGCATCGGCTTTGGCGTTGTTGCTCTCGACCGATTGCTCCTCAGAATTCAGACCGCCCAGCGAAGCGAGGGTTCTTGAAGCCATGACCGCTTCGGCTTCCCCTGTGGAACTTATGCTAATATCCCCCTTTTGAGTCGACAGATGCGATTTTCCATCAATGGTCGTCTTGGAGGTTCCTGTAGCACTTCCATAGCTGACGGCCGATTCAAATCCATTGCCTCCTATGAATGGTTTTGTCTGGACTGATTCACCTTCAGATTTTGTGATCGCCTCGCTCTGGATGTCGATGGATTCCTCCGCCTCAAGGGTTGAATCAGTGATTGTTACCTGAGCATCTGTCGCACGGATAAAGACTGACACCGGAGGCCATTGAACCAAGGATCCGTATGAATGCTCTAGGTTTTCGCCACCTTTTTCCTCCAGCAGATGATCTAGAAGTCCGTCCAACAAGCCACCTGTGATCATCGATCCGTACCACTCATACTGTCCGTCGAAAAACCCTATGCCATCATCCGCAATCGCTTCGATCGTGATCGATTCCCCTGCGATTTCCGAATCCTTGATCGTCACGGAAACCGTATTTGTATCTACACCTACAATCTGCCTACGAAATTTCCTATTATGCTTCTCCGCCTTGATCTCGATTTCCCCACCACGTAGATGTGCACCCACTAGGTTTACGGATCGATCATCAGGGCCAGAATCGATTATGTTCGAACTGTCGTTACTTGTGAGAAGTATTTCTCCTGGGACCGATGTTTCGATATCCGTGGTAGGCTCTGCGGCTGTGATCAATGATCCATAGACATCCACCGACCAGTGAGTCTGGAGTTTGATGTCGCCAGCTTGACCATTGAGGGTAGTATCGATCGTCGCATCATGCGCAACGATCAAATCGACACGAAAGTTCTCTTCGTCTGAGACGACGAGGTTGTGTCCGCCGGTTGTGATGCTTCCAAATACGATGGGGATGCGTCCACCACCGCCTGTGAAGTACAACTCTCGGTCAAGGGTGGTTTTTTGGAGTGGTTTCCAATTCGTCAGTTCTGATACGAGGGTATCAATGTAGGACCGCTCGGAATAAACTGCTTCGAGGTAGTTCGTATCTGGCCTCTGCCGGATCCAAATAGTACCGCTCTCTCCGAATACCGTTCCAATTTCTCCATTGTCTAGATGGATCTTCCATTTGTTTCCATCGTCATCTACGTTGATGTTGATCGAACCGATACCGCTATCGTCTAGGTCGACCGAGTCATAGGCCATCAACGAACGTTCTTCTAGCGTTTCATACGCGAGCAACCGACGCTGATTCTGCTTGCGTCGCCCCAGCTGCTTTAGAGATGCTTGGAGAATCCGGTGCTGATACTTGATGCGTCGCATGATCGTTTTTTGCTTTTCGAGTAGGCGGAAAAACGTAGAAACCCTACAGGGAAGGCTCTTCCGAAGAATTGGTGGGCAAAAGGTTCTAACATTTCTAGGATGGAAGCGTTTGGATTTTTCGCTTTCCCCAGATAACAAGCCACAGGGATGGGAGGAAGTCAGGGGCCACCGTAGCGGCCCCTGGCTTGTTACCTGTCCTCGATGGCACTCGAGTTGGTTCCCACCAGAGCTCTATCCTCCATCGAGGCATCCATCAACTACAAACTATCTTGAATCGCGTTGAAAAGCAAATGGGCTTCGTCTACTCCAAGGCTCGTTTCAACGAAAATGGGGAACTGGAAGTCGAGCTTTGTCCTCGTCGTAAATCCAAGGCGATCTGTAGCGGTTGCGCGAACAAGGGGCCGACCTACGATCACATATCTATCCGACGATTCCAGTATGTCCCACTTTGGGGTATTGCGGTTTTCCTGATTTACTCCACGCGACGAGTCAACTGCGGGGAATGTGGGGTAACCATCCGACGCTGCACAAGGCGATGAGCGATGCGCCTTTCATTGGGCAATTTTAGAGTGGCCACGCAGACCGCTAATGAACGCCGATAGACGCTAATGGATTAGCCTCGTAAGACAGCTGTTGTGGATCATCCGGCAAAGAACGCAGGGACAGTCCCCAGTTATTCCACTATGTGTGTAGAGTAGAGCGTGGTTTAGCGTTCCCAACATCGTTTGGATCCTGTCCGGAACGATGTACCTTTTCACGGAGTCGATGATCGTAAACTCGCTGATTACGTGTGAAGGCAACCATGACACCAGCATCACTCCTAGCGATTCTAGTCGTCGTCTTGCGTGCCGAGCTTCTCGACCGTAAGTTGTTGATCTCTTCGCATGATCTCGATCAAAGTGCCGCATGCAAGTGTTTCGGCGAACGCCTCGTCGATTATTTGCCCTTGAGCATCCCCATTAGCACTGCTCGTATACTCAGCTATTCTTTCAGGAACACCAATCCCCACCTCATAGTTTTCGTTTGCTTGAATCTTTTTCTCGAACCATGCCTTGTTTAATGTAAGTTTCATTTTTCTCCTTTTTACTGAATAAATGCTTTTGCTTGTGCCTCGGTCATCTCAAAGTATCGCAGTGGATGCGGGTTGCAAGTTGAATCTGGCCCAAGGTCGGTCATGCCGCATTTGTCTCGATAGAACGTGTCTGCTTGTGGAAGCGAGTGTAAGCCGATCCTTCCGCAGTTTTCCCTCGTCAACACTTAGCTGTATGGCGCAGCCTCCAAGTATTCGACGTAGACCAGGTGCATGTTGGCTTGCAACGCAATTCGACACCTCTTGATTGTATTGACGATCATCAATCCCTGAGTCTGTCCGTTGCACTCGATAGCAAAGGATTGGTAAATTAATTGAGTCGAATAATACGACCATTTCTTCATCCAATCCCAATGGCCATGTTGCTCTCCGTTAGAAACGATCAATGGAGTTCATTGATTTCTGTGGTCGTCTAAATGCTTCTGATCGATAGAGTCATAAAGGACAGCTTCGACCAACTGTCCGGTCTCCCGATCGCGCAAGTACACGATGGATTCACCGCTCACAGAACCACCAATTGCGACCTCTCTTTCTTCTCGTCGTTTTCGAAAACTAACTTGTCGCCTTGCTCGAGCCTTGTGTCCACGGCTTGATACAGCCGGAGCGCTTGCCGCATCAGAGCGGTTTTGTTCAGCCCTTTTTTCGCGCAAAGCTCATCGAGAACCTGCATCTCTCGGTCAGTTAGATTTAGGGTCATTGTTCGTTTGATCATGGATCACCTCCGTTCACAATCATCGGTAACTGCAGCTGAAACGTCAAGTTGCATTAGCTAAAAAACAGCTATTTCCTACGTACTATACGCGGGCTCCCTGCTCCGCGTCACAACATTCAGCACTTTTGTGTCCGAGAACTCGGCACTAGGAGGCGGAGTTTTCGAGAACTCAGCAATCGTAGTGGCCGTACTCACCCCCCATAGAGGAGCTTGTCGTGATCGGCACCTGAAAAACCATCATCATCGATGTCGCTCTCCGACGCCAAAGAGGCAATACGGTGAACCTCCCGCTTGAGCTGTTCCAAACTGTCCTCTTTCACAACTTTCGCGATAGGACCTTCCATGGGCGTTATAAGGACTTGAGTTCCCTCTGGCAGTTCAGAGTTTTCAAAGCGAATCATTCCGTTGTGAACTGTGCCTTTGATAACCACCGCAGAACTCCTGGTTTCGATCGAGAAACTTCCTCGAGGACATTCTAAGCCGGTCTAGCCAAAAAGTCACTTGATTTGCCCTAGGTAAGCAGGGCGGATACCCTTCAACTCACGGGTGATGTGCAAGATGGCTTCAGCCGTTTCCATATTTGGGTCCATGAGACCCGAAATATTGTCCTGAGTCTGCACTTCCAATGTCCCGGTACTGTCTCCAGGCAAACCTGATTTCCTGTTTTTCGCTGCCATGTCGTGAATCTCCTGCTGGGGTCGAAAGACACCATTCTCACTGTATCACGCTTTATCCCGATGCGCTAACCTTTTTTAGGTTCTTTAGCGATTTCTATGGGTTGTTTTGGCTCAGCGTAAGAAGCGTAAACCTTGGTTAGGTTTGACGAGCGTTCGCGAACGAAAGAGCCGACCTCGCGGGGTGTGCGCACCGGGGTCCACCGCACAATGCGGCTTCTCGTGACTCGTGACAAAGACTTTCTTGACTTGAGGGAGAAAGGGAGTTCGCTATCTCAGATTTTTTAAAAGCTGGGCTGGCAATTCAAAATCGTCTATCCTTTTGAGATGCTGACCTTTTTGCGACAAACGTAATGGATCGGTGCAAAGATCTTAGGGGTTGCAACGAGTGGATGGTCGAGATGGGGCGGTGGTTGTAACTTCGTAACCATTCCCAAAAAACACCAAAGGATCTCGAAATCCATCATGCCCTTGTAATAAAAGACTTAGGCGTTTCGAAAAACGGGGTGCATTGACGAAGAGTCTTCCTTTCGGAGAATTAGTTTTTTGGCGTAGAGAACTAATCTACCCCGCTGCAAATCTCCAGCAACGTTGCGAGTCGCCTCAATCGTCAGTGGTTCGATCTGATTCATCTAACCGTCCAGACCGCCCCCGGCACTCGGATCGGCGAACACGACGCTTCGCACCACGGCAAGGAGCCGAGCAAGATCGAGCAAGTGGCGGCATTCGAGGATGCACACTTCAACTTGCTCGATCACTTGTTGAAGAAGCTGTCGGACTCTGCCGAAGGGGGCGGCACGCTGCTCGATACCACGCAGGTTCTCTTTCTGAGCAATATGGGAGACGGCTCGGCTCACGCCTCGAGCAACCTGCCCGTGTTGCTCGCTGGAGGCGGGTACAAACACCCCGGCCACATCGCTTTCGACCGGCAGAAAAACCACCCGCTCTCCAACCTCTACGTCCGCGTGCTGCAGCAAATGGGCTTACCCTGCGAACGTTTCGGCTCCAGCACGGCCGTGCTTTCAGAACTGGGTTGATGCCTTGGTGTCCGTGGATCTCGAAATCGGAACCGCTAAGTTCGACTGCAAAACGTTGTCATTCCTGCGACTCGCTCGAGATCACTAGCTTGTAAATCTTACCGGAAAACTTGTTGTCAAATCCCCGATAGTTTTCGGTTACCGGCGTAGCTTCGTCCAGCCCCACGTCGGCCGGTTCGTCGGGTGAAAAGATAAAACTTGCAGTGTGGTCAATCCGTCCCTCGGCGACCTTCTCGTCATTCAAGTACAACGTCCGACCTGCCTTTTCCAACTCCACCACCGTCGTAATCGAACACGAACCTCACCGCGACCTTTCCCGTCGGTAGCGTACTTTCCGCACGCAGTTTGTATTGCTTTAGGCCAACCCAGTTGTAGAACATCGGTCCAATAACTGTTGTCGGTGCAGGAGGGGTCGTAACACGTGACCTTCCATCCCGCGTGCTGGCAGTCGGTGTCCCAGCAAAAATAATCAAGGAAAACATTGATGGTAAGTAAACCAACACGAAAGTCTTTGTGCATGTTCGCCTCGCCGTTTCGATGGCCAGCAAAGGTGGCTTGTCTTCGTTCGGAACGAGCCCCGAGATTCATCGACTCTTCGATGAGCATCGCTGTTTAGAGAATCGCGTCATGACCGAGGGACGGGGCAGCGCGGTGGATGAGGTGGAAGTAGCGTGCTTGGGGCTACGCTATGGTATGTAGGTCAGCGCATGGGATTGATTAGGAAAGCTTGCTCGCTGACCGTATTCAAGGTGCAAATCAAGAACGCAGCGATTCTCAACGTTCCAAGTTCAATAGCGGTTTTGTGGACAATCTACTCCATTTTTTCCGTAGCTGGCAGGCCGCCGGGAGGGAGGTCAATCGCACGGGGAAATACCACGCCTAGTCGCTGCGTTGGATCGCGATGATGCAGCAGATGGTTTTCACGAACCCTGCG
>CAIJIZ010000779.1 GCA_903820735.1 uncultured Pirellula sp. | reverse complement strand
CAGCCGCTTCAGGAATTCCTGCAACCTTCTTGCTTCGAGGGTTTAAGTATCCTGCCGGGGTGTCGAAACTTCCAGGATGTCGATGTTTTCGAAAAGGGGTCGCCCGGTCGCCGAGAATTACTTCGACAACATCTGGACACCGATTGCGTCTCCTACGATGCGGTATTTATCGATTCGCCACCTTCGCTTGGCGAATTGACTCAAGCCGCATTGGCCTCTAGCACCGAGGTGATTATGCCCATTCAGTGCGAGTACTACGCGATGGAAGGGCTCAGTCAGATGATCCAAGTCATCCGTGGGGTCATGCAATCGCAGCCCGGGCGACTGGCCTTCGGGGGAATCCTGCTGACGATGTTCGATCCAAATTTTCAGCTAACACACGAAGTAGAACGGGAAGTTCGGGATTTCTTCGGCGAGATTGTTTTTGCTACAAGGATCCCTCGGGACGTCGTTTTTGGCGAGTCGCCAAGTCATGGACAATCGGTTCTGACTTATGCCCCGCGTTCCCGGGGCGCTCGCGCGTACATCGAATTATGCATGGAGGTACTTGAACGTGACTAAAGATCGTAGACTCGGACGTGGCTTGGCCGCTCTCCTTGGAACGCCTGTCGACGAAGTAACTGCGCCTCCAGGCTCTCTCTCGAGAGATGCAGGCTTGAATGGGCAAGTGGCAGGTTCGAACACGCAACTTGAATCGGTCGGGGGAGAAATCCCCAGAGACCCGGCTGTTCAAACTGTT
Source organism: uncultured Pirellula sp. (assembly GCA_903820735.1). GTDB lineage: Bacteria > Planctomycetota > Planctomycetia > Pirellulales > Pirellulaceae > JBKCUI01. The sequence goes on along the minus strand of CAIJIZ010000779.1, from coordinate 6,906 downwards.
CCACTCTCGCGTTCCACGCCACAAGTCGCCGAGCACGAGTCGTTGCGATCCGGAGATATTTCGGTCGATACCATCGATCCGAATCCCTTCCAACCACGAAGACATTTCAACGATGAGGAACTCGATTCTCTCGCCGAGAGCATCAAATCCCATCAACAACTCCAACCGATCTTGGTCCGTCGTGTCGGTGAACGCTTCCAACTCATCAGCGGGGAGCGAAGACTGCGTGCCACCATCCGAGCTGGATTAAAAACTATCCGCGCAGAAGTTCGTGATGCAGATGATCGCCTTGTTGCAGAACTCGCCATCATCGAGAACTTGCAACGCAAAGATCTCAATGCCATCGAAAAAGCACTCTCGTTCAAACGTTACCTTACAGAGCATCGCTGCACCCAAGAGGACTTGGCAAAGCGATTGAAAATCGACCGCAGCACCATCGCCAACATGATGCGCCTGCTCGAGCTCCCAGAAGCGATTACCGAATGCATCCAACGCGATGAAATCACAGCCGGACACGCGAAAGCACTGCTGAGCTTGGGAAGTGAAAAAGAACAAGTCGTCTTTTCGCAACGTATACGCCAAGAAGGATGGAGCGTTCGGGAGACGGAAGCTAGGGTGGCAGAGGCCGTAGCCGAAGCCGCTCAAAATGAAGACGGAATTCTTCGAGCTATTCCTCGTCGACGTCCCTCGAAGCCCGATCAAATCGCTTCGCTCGAACGCGAACTAAAGATGACACTCGGCACTCAGGTTGACATCAGTCAGACCAGTCGCGGTCGGGGCCGAATCACTATTCACTTTACTAGTATCGAAGAATTCGATCGGTTGCGAAAAGCGTTGGCTCAGACAACTTCGCAAGGAACTCATCGCCGCGCTGCATAGCTAAGCGGTGCATAGCGAGAGAGTGCTGCATAGATCGCTACCACAATCGCCGTGCCATCGGGTCCCGATCATATTGCCTTCGCAGGACCGAGTCGGGTTCCTGTTGGAGTTGCAAGCGATAAACGATCGCTGCCAAAAGTCCCGCGACAAAGCCTCCCACGTGTGCCATATAAGCGACACCTCCTGCGCTTGAGGATGTTGAAGCGATCGATCCGACGGAGCTGAACAGTTGCATCGCGATCCAGAGACCGAGAACGAACACGGCAGGGATGGTGATAATGTGGTACAGGAATACTGCATTAACGCGGTTGTGTGGGAAGAGGACTAAGTAAGCTCCCATCACCCCTGCAATCGCACCGGAAGCACCAAGATTAGGAATGATGCTGTTAGGTGCTAGTACGATTTGTGCGAAGCTTGCAACAATTCCAGAGATCAAATAAAAGATTAAAAACCACTTGTGGCCAAAGCGATGCTCGACATTGTTGCCAAAGATCCACAGATAGAGCATGTTGCCGGCGATGTGGCCCAAGCCTCCATGCATGAACATTGAGGATAGGAGCGTTAGCCAAATCGGCTTTGGACCAGGAGCTTGCGGTATCTCCACGCTCCCGTGCCCTTCGACAACCATCTGTTGAGGTTCAAGAATATCGATCCCCGTGGTGATCTCTTTGGGAATGACGCTCCAGCCATACGTGAAGTTTGGATTGGAGAGTTGAAGCAAAAACAGTACCACGTTCGCACCCAGGAGGGTGTAGGTTACGTACGGTACGATGGAAACATCGCGATCGTCGTCGCTGATTGGGAAAAGCATGAATGTAGGCTCGGACTTAGGATAAAAGGATTGCCGCCCCGAAGTGTTGCTGGCGTGAGGAGTGTCAAGCTTAAGCTATCTCCGGAAGGAGGGTAGCCTAGGTAAGTCCGCATAGCAAGTTTGTCGTTGGGGCGAAACCAAGTTTGCCAATTGTTCGATTCATGGCTCAAGCTTGGGAGATTTTCTCCAAGGCGGTCGCGATCTCGGGGGCGTCGAGTATTTCTACGCATCTTTTGCGTTCTTGGCGGTGTTTTTGGAGCCAGGCGGTGACGAGCCCCAGGCTCTCGTGACTGCGGCAGAAGGAAACGCTCACGTCGAACTTTTCTTTTGCATCGAGCCATCGCGCGATCCCTGCTTGGATCATATCAATGCGAGAACGATCCCTTTTCGAGCACAATCCGAGCGGACTTGCGACGGCGAATTGCACTCCCCCTTCTCGAAGCAGATATAGGATTCCGTTCTTGGGGAAATTTCCTTGCCCTGCGTTTGGTACTGAATAAATGGCTGGCGGATTGTGGGTTGCTTTTTCGAGTTGAAGAAGTTTCCGGTGTAGCCATCCCAGGATTTTGGAGTCTTGCTCTAGTCGCTCTGCGCGTTCGAACTGCAATCGCTCGACGGACCAATGCATCTGCCTAACGAGTTCTTCGTGGACGGCTGGCGATTCTCCTTGCATCCAAGCCTTGGCGAGCAGTTCTTGCGCGTGGTATTTCGCGCGGGGCGTATCGGTTAAGCAGGGGGCTAGGCAGTTTCCGATTTCCGAACGCAAACATCCTGCGCGGGCGGGCAGATCAAACAATGTTGGCTGATTGGAGAACAACATTTTCGTTTTGGACGAACAATCGCGCAGTAAGAAGAAGCGGTTGAGAATCTCGACTGCTCGGAAGAGTTTGGATGAACCGTAGAATGGTCCTCGACAAATCGTTGCTCGAGTATCCCACTGCCTTGTGACATAAAAAGTTTCAGCTGGTCCTCGTCCGAGATTCAAATACGCAGGTTGGCTTCGATTGGGCATCCCTACCACGTTCAACCTCGGTTGCCATGTACGAATAAGCGATTGTTCGCGAAGCAGGGCTGCGAATTCGCTTGGTTGCAATTCCCACACAATGGACTTCGCGTGCTGGATGATCTGACCAGCTTTCTCATCGGTCGATCCCGGTAAGAAGTAACTTGTCAGTCGCCCTCGCAACGCTTTGCTTTTTCCGACGTAGATCAGTCGGTTCAGAGCATCGAGTATGCCGTAGACTCCGGGGCTATAAGGTACAAACTTTTGGACCAAACTTCGCAAGTCCTGTTTGTTCTCAGCATCGATCCGACATAGTTTCGGTGCAAATCCGCGCAAGGAAGGATGGCTGAAAAGTGGATCGTGGCCAAAATCCTCGAAGGACTCTGTCCAACGCGCAGGAACCATCGAGTTTTCCGACTCAATCCCTTCCAACGGATTCATGTCCCCCTCGCTATTCCCCTGAAGCCTTTGCTGCAACATTGAACTCCACGGTACTGCGCAGAGGCGCAAGCTAACAAAACTGTTTGATTAAAAAAACCGTTTCATTACAAACATGTTGTATTGCGACCTGTCGCGAAACTGCCCGCAACCGAGAGTGTTCTAGTGAGTCGTGCCCTATCGGGTGGTGGAGTTTCGGATAACGGATCGTTTAGTGTAACGCACTTTTTTGTTTAGCGAGCCTCTGGTTCGAAACAAGCCTAACGGCGGATGCGAGCATTTCAACATGTCGATCGTTTCAATGACTCCTACAACGATTCATAGCAACAAGGGAGTAGGCGAGTGGAGCGGCGTGAAGGGAAGTCTTTGATGGACAGGATGGATCGTGCGGATTTGTTGACAATACAACGCAATGAATGGATCGATGTAGACCGTGTCGTATTCCTGTGGCCACTCCTTTTTGTGGCAATCGTAAGTTCCTTCTTTTTTGCTACGGGGGTATGGTTCGCCGATCCAACCTATAGAGATCGATTAGATCTCTTTCGATCCATGAAAGTCAGTGGCCTCAACGATCGCTGGGATAGCAATCCCGAAGAGGTTCTTCGAGTAGCTAACGAGTTCGTCTTTCATAACACGGAGCACGATCCCGATCGGCAAGTTCAGCTTTGGGAGAACTGGGTTCAATGGATCGCTGGTCAATTCTACTCGCCACTACTTCGAACCCAAGACCCCCGATTACTTGCAGCGTATGGCAAAGGGGATTGCTCCGAACGCGCAGGGATACTTCAGTGGCTTTTGGCTGAACAAGGAATTGCGTCGCGATTCGTAGGGCTCGGAGGGCATGTGGTTCTTGAGGCCGAAGCTGCTGGATCTCTTTGGACTCTCGATCCCGACTATGGTCTCTTGTTTCCATCGGGAGTCGAAGCGATGTGCGAAGCCTCAGCACTTCCAGTCCAGCTTTGGCTTGCGCAATGTGGAATCGAGGATCAGCGCGCAATTACGTACGAAGCGATTTTAAGGAGTGCTGATGACAACGTATTCTTTCCGTGGAATTCTGCACTTAGCCCACGATTGAAAATTGCCGAACGGGTTTTTCTATGGATCTTCTGGTGTTTGCCTGCCATTTCTTGGTTAACGCTTCTAGGTTTTGCACGGCCAAATTAGTGCTGGAACTTGCATTCCCGTTCTCTGTTTAGATTCCCTTGGATTTTCCAAAGGTTACGCAAACCAAAGTAGCCTTTCGTCCAGCGATCATTAGGATTAGGATTCTTGCTAGTTCATGCGTACCGTAAATTGAATCTGAATCGAGAGGTTGTAGATGCGACGAACCAAAGTTGGGCGAAGCCATTGGGCAGTTGGAGTTTTGGGAGTTTCGATCGGTAGTGGAGTGCTTGGACTCCCTTCAATGGACTGGATCGATTCCGATTCGCAGGTGGCATCTGCACGTTGGATGTCGAGTTGTCTTGGCCAGGATTCGGCGACGAGGAGTCAATCGGTGGTCTCTGGGGTTGATAAATCAAACTTCAGCAAGCAGCTTGGACCCAGCGATGATTTCTTTCGCTACGTTAATGAGAACTGGCTAGAAACAACTGACATTCCGCCAGACCAATCGAACTACGGCGCTTTTACGGTTCTGGACATGGAAACGAAGGCGGCCATACGCGAGATTATCGAAGAAGCGAGCCGGTCGTCGAGTGCGACTAATGCAGCGAAGCAAGTTGGTAATTTTTACACATCGTACACCGACATCGAGACTCGTAATCAAGCTGGAATTCGCCCGATTGAGGGTTGGTTGAAGCAGATTTCTTCGGTTGGTTCACACCGAGATGTCGTGCGGGTTGCGGGCAAGTTGTCGATCTTGGGAATCCCGAGTTTTTTTGGGGCAGGGATCGATGTCGATGAACGTCGGTCGGATCAATATGCTCTGTACATCGGTCAAGATGGCACGACATTGCCCGACCGGGACTACTATCTCGAGTCCGATGACGAATTGGTAGCTCGACGCGAGAAGTACGTCGCTTACATCGAAGCATTGCTGAAGAAGGTCGGTTGGGAAAATCCCAAACTTTACGCAGAACAGATCCTCGCGCTAGAGACCTCTTTTGCCCAAGCACAGTGGGACAAAGTATCTTTGCGAGACCCTGTGAAACGCTACAACAAGAAGAGTGTTTCGGAATTCATCGCAGCTGCTCCGGGGCTATCTTGGAACGATTACGCCGAGGCGGTCGGACTCGGAGATGTCAAGGAAGTCATCGTAGGTCAACCGAGTTTCTTCGAGGCCACGCAGCAGATTCTCGCGAAGAGCGATGTAGAAGTTCTCAAAGCATATTTGGCTTTCCAAACGGCCAATACATTTGCACCAGTGATGACGGAGGAGCTTGAAAAACTACATTTCGATTTTCATGAAACCGTCCTCAGTGGTGTAGAGGAGCAAGAGCCGTTGTGGAGACGCGGCGTCGATGCCTGCAACGCTATGCTTGGCATGCCCGTCGGGCAGCTTTATGTGGAAAAGCACTTCTCACCGCGTGCGAAAGAGCGCATGAACGAGCTTGTCGGGAACCTGATGAAAGCGTTCGAGAAGCGAATCGATTCATTGGAGTGGATGGGGAACGGGACCAAAGCCCAAGCCAAGGAAAAGCTGAAGCTTTTCACACCAAAGATCGGGTATCCGGATAAGTGGAAGGATTACTCGTCGGTCAAGATCGACTCGAAGGACGTTGTTGGGAACATCGCTCGGATCGCCGAGTTCGAACACAACTACGCGTTGAATAAACTAGGCAAACCTATCGATCGGACCGAGTGGTTCATGCCTCCTCAGACGGTCAACGCCTATTACAATCCATCGATGAACGAGATCGTCTTTCCGGCAGCAATTTTGCAACCGCCGTTTTTCAATCTCGAAGCCGATGATGCCGTCAATTACGGTGCGATTGGAGCTGTGATCGGGCATGAAATCTCTCACGGATTCGATGACTCCGGTAGCAAGTACGATGGACGTGGAAACCTTCGTAACTGGTGGACTGAAAGAGACGAGCAAGAATTCGTCAAGCGATCTGAACAATTGGTCGCTCAATATGATCTTTACGAACCACTACCCGGAGTTCGCTTGAATGGAAAATTCACCTTGGGTGAAAATATCGGTGACCTCGGCGGCCTAAGCGTTGCTTTCACGGCTTACAAGCTATCCTTGGGGGATAAGCCATCTCCTCGGATCGATGAGATGACCGGTGAACAACGATTCTTTGCAGGTTGGGCGCAGGTGTGGCGAAGGAAGTATCGCGAAGCTGAAATGCGCAAGAGGGTGAAGACGGATCCGCATTCCCCAAGCCAATTCCGATGCAATGGCATCGTCTCGAACCTGGATGGTTTCTACGAAGCTTTTGACATCAAGCCTGAATCGCCGATGTACATCGCTCCCGAGAAGCGAGTTCGCATCTGGTAATTTGTTGGCTTTAGTAATCGACAAGTGCAACCATAAAAAACGGGACGGAATACTACTTTAGGATTCCGTCCCGTTCGTTTTGCAAGTTGACGTCGGCTTAAGCTACGTCGCTTCTATTGGAATCATTTTTGGGATTCGCGTCGAAGTTTCCTTCGATCATGCTACCGTCTGCAGCCATTCGCGAGCCAATGAATCCAACTGGCATGGGAAGCGTCGTCGAGCGTCGTTGCCATTCGGCCCGTCTCTGGCGAGCGACCGCTGAGCTTCTGCCCCACAATTGTGCAATTTCTCCGAGCAAACTGACTTTTGCCGTTTCGCGATAGATGCTGTCTT
>CAIJIZ010000778.1 GCA_903820735.1 uncultured Pirellula sp. | reverse complement strand
GTGGGGTACCTGGAAATCGCATTACCCAAATCTGCGGTGCGGTAAAAAACGAGGGTTCTCCTACTACGAACACCGCCGGAATCAATCGCTCCCGTACGAAGAACTTGATCGCTACTCCGTTCTCGTTGCCGCAAGCGCCTCCGATGCATGGAGCGATACGCACTGGCTTCGTAGCGATGTCGATGCGTTCTTAGCCCAACAAGCCGTTGAGGCTGGTGCGGTACTTGTTCAGGACGCGACGATTGGCGAAGCTCGCTATGACTCGATGGATCATCGTTGGGAGGTTCGACTGCAAAAGGGCGATGGATCGGTTTTAGATTGTCAAGCGTCCTGGCTTATCGATGCAACGGGCCCCAATGGAGGACTTGCACGCTGGACGAATAGCAAGGATGACTCCGATTGGATGAGGACGCGGACATCATCCGTTTTCGGGCATTTCCACGACGTTGGCGCATTTGAAGAGTCTGCGCAACCTGCCGATCCGTTCTGCGGCGATGATGCGGCCCAGCATCATGTGCTTGACTCTGGGTGGTTCTGGATGCTTCGCTTTGATCATGGCGTCACGAGTGTCGGCTGGGTACGCCCTTGCAGTAGCATTGAGAAAAGTGAAGTGAGCTTTTGGAATGAGATTCATGCGCATCCAAGCCTTGGTCGGATCATGCATGAGGCCAAGCTAATCGAACCCGAGGGAATGGGATGCATAGAGCGGATAAGTCGTTGTCGAACGAGGGCTTTCGGGCCAGGCTGGGTATCCTTGCCAGTGTCCTATGGTTTTGTGGATCCGTTGCATTCCACCGGTATCGCACATGCTCTTAGCGGTGTTAGCCGCTTGGCAGAGATATTCAGCCACCCTACGCACGACATTTATACAAAGCTCGAGGGATACCAATCAGATTTGCGCAACGAATTGCGGTGGCTTGATACCTTAGTCGCAGGTTGCTACGCAGCACAGCCATCCTTCGATAGCTTCTATGCGTACGCATGTTTGTACTTTATAGCTGCCATCGAGTTTGAGCGTCAACTTGCAGCGGATCCAAGTCATTGGCCCCTGGGGTTCCTTCAAGCTAACGACAGCAAGCTGCGCGACGTAGGCGAGCAAGCTTATCAATTGCTCGCGCATCGAAACGACACGGCTGGTAGTCAATCAAGTTCAATCGCTCTATCGGGAGGTCATCGCGGAGGCTTTGTTGATCGAGTAAGAAGTTACATCAAGCCTTGGAATCGCGTCGGCCTTCTTGATCCTGCAAACGGAAACCGGATTGCACATTCGGTAGCCCCGAAGTACGCAGATGCGGTTTCCGCTTTATGCGATCGATAGACCGCTTGAAACCCGACATCAACAAGTACTAGCCGTTAGGATTCCTGAAGAATCTTATGGATTACTTGGCGCATCGAATCGATCAAGCATCATGACTTTGTTCCAAGCTGCGACAAAGTCATTTGCGAATTTTGCTTTCGCATCATCGCTTGCATAGACCTCTGCAATAGCGCGTAGTTGGGAGTTTGATCCAAAAATGAGATCCACGCGAGTCGCGGTCCATTTCTTATCTCCTGTGGTGCGATCAACACCTTGGTAAACAAGAGGATCTTCGTTTGAGGGTTTCCAGTCCGTCCGGTTATCGAGCAGATGGACAAAGAAGTCGTTGGATAGGACTTCTGGGTTTTCGGTCAACACTCCGTGCGAGTGGTTATCTGTGTTTAGTCCAAGTACACGAAGTCCACCCAAGAGGACCGTCATTTCAGGAGCTGACAATCGCAAGCGATGAGCGCGATCCAGAAGGTATTCTTCGGCGGGTCGTGCTGTGGGGCTTTGCTGCAAATTCGCAGCAACGTAATTTCGAAAGCCATCGGCGAGTGGTTCAAGAACCGCGATCGAATCCGCATCGGTCATATCAGCAGTCGCATCCATTCTGCCTGGAGTGAAGGGGACCGCCAAGTCGATTCCGCCCCGTTTTGCGGCTTGTTCGATCGCAGCGCATCCTCCGAGAACAATCAGGTCCGCCATCGATACCCGTTTACCATCGGTATGTTGTGCGTCGAATTTGTCTTTGATCGCCTCAAGCGTATTGAAAACTTTCGATAACTCTTGAGGTTCGTTCACAAGCCAATCTCGCTGTGGAGCTAAGCGAATTCGAGCGCCGTTGGCACCACCGCGATGATCTGTTCCTCGGTATGTCGACGCGGAGGCCCAAGCGGTTCCGGCAAGTTCCGAGACGCTCAATCCGGAATCAAGTATTGTTTGCTTGAGGTTCGCGATGTCTTGTGCATCGATCAAGGGGTGGTCGACGGCTGGAATTGGGTCTTGCCAAAGTTGTGGCTCGGGAACTTCTGGGCCAAGCAGTCGATTCGCAGGTCCCATATCTCGGTGCGTTAACTTGTACCAAGCTTTCGCGAAGGCTTGCTGAAACTCCTTTGGGTTCTCATGAAACCGCTTGGAAATGGCTCGATAATCAGGATCCATGATCAAGGCCAAGTCGGTTGTGAACATCATTGGTGCATGGGACTTTGAGTCCACATGTGCATCGGGAACTGCACCTTGTGCTGACGGATTCGTTGGAGTCCATTGCCAAGCACCAGCAGGGCTTTTCACAAGCTTCCATTCATAACCGAAGAGGTTATCGAAGTACCCGTTGGACCACATTGTGGGCGTTGAGGTCCATGCCCCTTCGAGGCCGCTTGTGATCGTATCTTGGGCGTTCCCTTTTCCGAACTGGTTTTTCCAACCAAGACCTTGTTCTTCGATGGAAGCCCCTTCGGGTTCCGGGCCAACATTTTTTGCACTCGCTGCGCCGTGCGCTTTTCCGAATGTGTGTCCCCCGGCGATCAGAGCGACAGTTTCTTCGTCGTTCATCGCCATCCGACGAAAGGTTTCGCGGATATCACGAGCCGAAGCGACTGGATCGGGTTTTCCGTTTGGTCCCTCTGGATTGACGTAGATCAAACCCATTTGAACGGCTGCTAGGGGTTGTTCGAGTTTTCGCTCTCCGGAGTAACGTTTATCACCTAGCCATTCGCTCTCAGGCCCCCAGTAGATATCTTCTTGCGGTTCCCATACATCTTCGCGACCTCCAGCGAATCCGAATGTGGGGCATCCCATTGATTCCAGAGCGCAATTGCCTGCTAGGACCATCAAGTCTGCCCAGGAGATCTTCTTGCCATACTTCTGCTTGATCGGCCAGAGCAACCTGCGTGCTTTGTCGAGGTTTGCGTTATCAGGCCAGCTATTCAGTGGTGCGAAGCGTTGAGTTCCATAGCGTGCTCCACCGCGACCGTCGCTGATTCGATAAGTCCCGGCGCTATGCCAAGCCATCCGAATAAAAAGAGGTCCGTAATGCCCATAGTCTGCGGGCCACCAGTCTTGGGACTGGCTCATCGATTCCGCGATCTCCTTCTTCAGCGCGGCGAGATCGAGGGTTGCGAATTCTTTGGCATAATCAAACTCAGCACCCATAGGATTTGAGTTTTCGGAGTTTTGATGAAGGATTTTCAGGTTCAGTTGGTCAGGCCACCATTGAGCATTTGAATGCGATCCGGCGGTGTTATTCGCCCCAGCGCTCCACAGTTCGTTGGATTTCGAATCCGTGGTGTTCCAAGAAGTCAACTTTTGTAGCGCGCCGGTTACCGGGCATTTGGAGGTGGCCAGAACGGAGCTTGCGGGGCCCGGTTTTACCGTGACGGAGCTTGCGGGGCCCGGAACACCGTCGACGGAAGTTGGAGCTTGGGCCCAACTTGGAATCGGTGCGGCCCCGGCGAGAACGGCAACGATCAGACTGCGAAATAGCATCGATCGGCGAATTGGCAACCGACGGTTCAACGATGACTTTGCAATACTTCTTTTGAGCTTAAGCAACTTTTTCATGGGCCGTTTTCCTTGAAGATCGAACGCAAAAAGCGGAGCTCGCGCAGCGCTTGGATATTCCTGTAAAGATACTATCGCCACAAAAGCCGATTGCGTCCAATGCATAACACAGATAAGATCTATGCGTAATTTGCATAGAAAGTGTGACGGAGTCCAAGTGGGAATTCAGTAGTCGATCTATGTGCTATGGACGAGGCAATGATTGGTAAGAGGAGAGAGTTGCGGTGGAATTTGATCAGTTGCGTCATTTTCTTAGTGTTGTGCAGTGGGAGAGCTTTTCCAAAGCCGCCGAAGAAATCGGCTTGTCTCAATCGGCTTTAAGCCGTTCTGTATCGCGACTTGAAGAGCAGCTAGGTCGCCAACTTCTCGAAAGGCAACCTCGAAAGGTGGTGCCGAGTGAAGCTGGACGAATTTTGGAGACTCGCGCCCGGGAGTTGCTGGCTCGTATCGATGATATTCAGACGGAGCTCAGCGATGACGGGGTGCATGGAACAATTCGGGTCGGTGCGATTCCCACGATTGCCCCTTATTTTCTTCCGACACGTTTGCGGGATTTTCAATCGCGGTTTCCGGAGGCGAAAGTCGTAGTTCAAGAAGAGACCACAGCGCAAGTGATCCGAAAGGTGCATGATGGGGATGTGGACGTTGCCATTGCTGCTTTACCCATAGAGAGCAAATATCTTGAGGTTGAAGAATTGTTCGAGGAGGAGCTCAAGCTTTTGGTCAGTTCGCAAGATGCACTTGCGAAGAAAGAAACTGTCCGTTGGAATGACCTGGAACAGAGGACATTTATCTTGATGGGCGAAGCGCATTGTTTGACGACGAATGTCCTTTCCTTTTGTCATCAGAAAAACCTGTTTCCTCTTTCGATTGAGCGGACATCGCAGTTAGCGATGTTGCAGGAACTCGTTTCTTTACAACACGGTATCAGTCTGATTCCCGAGATGGCTGTTATCTTGGATTCCAATCAACAGCGGGTCTATCGCTCACTTAGCGGTACGCGCCCGACGCGAACGGTAGTTATGGTGACGAATCCATACCGCTACGAAAGCAAGTTGCTCAAGTCATTTCTCGGTGCGATGCGTAAGCGTCCGGAGAGCGAACAAAAGGTAGCGAATCGGAGGAAGAAATAATGCGAGTAGTGCTGCAGAGGGTTCGCGAGGCTAGCGTGAAGGTAGACGGTCAGTTCGTCGGACGCATTGGCAAAGGTTGGCTGGTTTTATTTGGGGTGCATAAAGGGGATAGCATCGAGGGTGTTGAGTGGTTAGTGGAGAAGTGTGTGAACTTAAGAGCGTTTGCGGATGATGCTGGGAAGATGAATCTTTCAGTCCTTGATGTTGGTGGGGAGATGTTGGTTGTATCGCAATTCACACTGGCTGGAGATTGTCGCAAGGGGCGTCGACCGGGGTTTGATCAAGCCGCTGCTCCGCAGGATGCAAACGGGCTTTATGAAGCATTTTGCGAGCGGTTAGCTGCAAGTGGGTTACCCGTTGAGCGCGGGGTTTTCCAAGCGGACATGCAGGTCTCTTTGGTAAACGACGGCCCGGTAACTTTTGTGATCGACTATCCACCAACTGCGAGATAGGAACCTTCGGTTTTATGATTGGGGGTGGCAACCGACCAAGCGTTCGATTTCTTGTACGCGTGCGGCAAGTTGATCGTGATTAATGGCTCTTAGGCCATCCAAGCTGAATCCTCCGATGGTGAAACTTGCTACAGCGGTTCCAAATTTCATGGCTTGAGCCATATCGGCCGGATCAATAATCAGTCGCTGATGTATGAGGTGGGACGGGTCCGAACTGTTGGCTTGGGGTGTACTCGGTAAAGTTGAGTAACGACTTGCAAGATATCCGAGCATGCCGCCGGCGAAGCTATCTCCGGCGCCGGTTGGGTCAACCAACGCGACGGTGGGCACGGCAGGTAGCGCGAGGGTGGTATTGGGCCCGAGGATCAAGCAACCGTGTTCACCTTTTTTTAGAATGACCCAAGCGGGACCAAGACTGCGAATTGCATGAGCGGCCTGCAGACTGCTTGATAAACCGGTCAATTGTCGTGCTTCGGCGTCATTAATGAAAAGGCCGTCGAGGCGCAGAAGTAAATCCAGAAGTTCTTCTCGCGTGGATTCAATCCACATGTCGACGGTATCTGCGAAGACAAGTTTGGGGGAAAGG
>CAIJIZ010000777.1 GCA_903820735.1 uncultured Pirellula sp. | reverse complement strand
CCTTCCACCTACGACGAGCTCGGTGAGATCCGGGTTGCTCAAGGAAACGTGCAGGAAGCCAAAGAGTTCTTTGAGAAAGCAATTGTAGGATTTGCGGAAATCGGGTTGGAGCATCGGGTTGCCGAGGTGCAAGCCAAGCTCGATTTGTTGGACAAGTAGTTCCGAGCCGACGGTGGTAAAAGCCCGTGCAGGGACAGCATGGGCGCAGGGGAGGTGCTCGATGACCACATCCGCATGGAAATGCAAGCACTTCTAACCGTTCGATCTAAATGCCCGGTGTGGGTGCTAGATGTAGGTGCACGGTGTGGGTAACTGTGCCGACCTTGACGATCAATCCACACGTATCAGGTCCGCTCAATACCCATGAACTAGCTCTCCGATACACCCAGCGAAGGATTATCCCTCCTCGATCTTCGAGGATTTGCTGGCATCGGAAAGTCATCATGAGCCAAAGCCTACCGAAGGATCAAGTCGGCGTTGTTACCCTGGTGCGTGGCGAAGAGAAATACGTCTTTGTATTCCAGCCAGAGCGTCGAACTGAGCTACTGCGTCTGCTTGGCCGATATGCTGCGGATCCTAATCTTTCTTTCAGCTGGTACGATGCGGCAGTGCTAAGCCAGCGGATTCGCGAGATGATGCCGGCTACTGGTTCCCAGGGCACTAGGTGCAATGCTAGTACTGTAAGTTCGTCTCGCAGTGATGATGATTGCGAAGAGTGTGGGTTTGAGCCAGATGAGTTCGGCTCGAGTCCATCCGATACCATTCCAAGGCGTCATCACTCGCCCAGCAATTCACCCCGCAATAATCCGCCCCGCAACAATCCGCCACCGAGATATCGGTTTCCTTCATGACACCCCGGGCCGAGTCATTGGCTTTGTCTTTGGATCAACTTGTGCAAATCTGTCTTAAAATGAGACAGCCTCGGCAGTCGTCTCGAAGATCATCCACCATTTATTGACCTTCGGAACGTCGATTTGGCAAGTCCTTTGCCAAAAAATTGCAATTTGTGGTGGAAGAAACTACAACACCAAGGCTTCTGCTAGGCTGAAAATCCCTTGGGCTGCTAGTGCTTTAGACCATTCCGAACATATTTTGTCCGAAACGTATCCCCGGTGGGAATCTTTTGAGGTTTGGCCCGCTTCTTGCATTTGTAACTTTCCGTCTTCTTCCTGATCGAAGCGGTGAACCTTAGTCGGTTTGCGAACGTCGAACAGTGAGAAGGAGACCGTACGACTCCAACGATTGGGGTTTGTCCCGTTGCGCCGGCGATAGTCCTTGTGGTAGGTTAAGTTCGACCTAGGGCGTTGTTTGCATGGCAGGAGGCGAGTAGAAGATGAATAGTGAATACAAGATTGCACTGATCCGAGAATTGCGAGACCAGCAAGTTCGATTTGCTCCCCGAGGCAAAAGACTTGAACAAGCCGACCGCGCCGAGAAGCTTCTCACGGAACTCGATGGGGCGAAGGAATATCCATTCGACTTCCTCTTCTATCGCGTCACAGAAGTTCGTCCCGAGACGAGCAGCATGCGCTTGATCAAGGGGCACGATGCGCAGCATGACTTGCGATTGTTCGTCGAGGACATTACCGATTCGATGAATCTTCGTCTCGAAGAAGCATCCGAACCGGTTCACACCGTCGAGGATTTGAGCAAGCTTTTCAACGTGTCGACCAAGACGATTTCCCGTTGGCGAGATCAAGGGCTTGTATCTCGGCGGTTTGTTGCCGAAGGACGAAAACGCGTTGGCTTTCTTCATTCCAGTGTCGAACGCTTCGTAAACCTCAACAAAGTCCGCGTCGAGCGTGGAGAGCGTTTCAGTCAAATGACTGATGCAGAGCGCGATGACATCATCGATCGTTCCCGCAGACTCGCTTCACAAGGGGCAAATTTGACCGAAGTTATTCGGGACGTTGCTAAGGAAGTTCACCGAAGTATCGAGACGATCCGTTACACGATCAAGAATTTCGATCGCAAATATCCAGCCATGGCCGTCTTCCCCGAACAACGAGAAACCCTCTCCGAGGAAGACAAGCGAGCCCTTTATCAACAACACCTGCGAGGAGTCTCTACCGTGATTCTTGCAAAACGATACCGACGAACCCGAGGCAGTGTTGTTCGACTTCTCAACGAACAACGAGCCGTCTCGATCCAAGAGCTCGCGCTCGATTTCGTACCAAACCCAGTCTTTGAAGACGACTCCATGGTCGATCAGATCTTGGCAGAAACTCCAACAAGCCTGAGTCCATCGCGGAAGATGCGAGCCCCAAGCGGACTGCCTGCGTACCTTGCATCGCTGTACGAAGTTCCATTGCTCGAACCACAACAAGAAGTTCACTTGTTCCGCAAGATGAATTTCTTGAAGTACAAGGCGAGCGGGCTTCGAGAAAAACTCGATCCGAAAGCACCTACGGCTGCGTTGATGGATCAGATCGAAAAGCTATATGAAGAAGCACTCTCGGTGAAGAACAAGATCGTCCAAGCCAACTTGCGTTTGGTCGTCTCGATCGCAAAACGCCATGTGGGAACTTCTGGGGATCTCTTCGGTCTAATCAGCGATGGAAACGTCTCCTTGATGCGAGCGGTCGACAAGTTCGACTACGCACGGGGATTCAAGTTCAGCACGTATTCCCACTGGGCAATCCGCAAGAACTTTGCACGTTCGATCCCTGATGAGTTCAAGCATCGCGAACGGTTCCGAACCAGCTCCGATGAGATCTTCACCAGCCATCAAGACGCCCGCGCCGATCACTTGGCAGAGGAAATTGATCAGCAAGTCCGCGAAGACCAAGTCCTAAAGATCCTTCATTCGCTCGATGATCGCGAACAACAAATCATCGTCATGCGATTTGGGTTAGGACGCGGTTCAGAACCACGGACGTTGAAAGAAGTCGGTGAAGAACTCGGTGTTACCAAGGAACGTATCCGACAGCTAGAACTCCGTGCCTTGGCCAAGCTTCGAACTGCCGCTGAACGCGAAAGGATCGACGCTCCGGAATAGCTAGCCAGAGTTGCTAACAGGAATAGCCAGCCTGAATAGTTAGATGGTGCCCAAGTAGCTTGCGGTCAAACTAGCCGACAAATAGCTGGGTGGGGAAAGTTTCTCCCAACCCCCCCAGCCTTCCAAAACCTCGCAAACTTGCAGAAGCGTCAGAAACGCTCCTGCAAGTTTTTTGCAAATGGGTTAGAATTGAATTTGTCGATTTTTTCTAAACGTAGTAAGATTTCATTTCGTATCATGCATTAGTTTCCGTGAAGCCACGGATTTCAAAAGACAAAGCTCGCGACTTTTAGTACACCCTTAAGTAAGCCTCGTTGCCATGTGCACCTTTGCGACGATTCGCCAATCCCGACGGTCGGCCTTCACCCTGGTGGAGTTGCTGGTCGTTATCGCCATCATCGGCATTCTGGTAGGGCTGCTCCTTCCGGCGGTTCAAGCTGCCCGTGAAGCAGCCCGACGCGCGCAGTGTATGAGCAATCAACGCCAAATCGCCTTGGCTCTTCTCAACTATGAAAGCGCCAACAAACGCTTACCCAGCGGTTGGGTCGATTTCCAACAAACCAAACAACCTGGCTGGAGCTGGTCGCACGCCATTCTTCCTTATCTGGAAGCCAACTCCCTTTACAGCCAAATTGACCTTCGATCCCCAATCGATGCACCGGTTAACTTGCCTTATTTGACCAATGTCATTCCCCTGTTCATCTGCCCTTCAGATACCGGCGAAAACACCTTCGAAATCGGAGGCGAGACCGATGAAGAAGAGCCCGAAGAGCACGTCGGTCATAACGTCGACGAAGGCCCTAAGCTATTTCGCATTGCGAAATCTAATTACCCAGCGGTCTTTGGGACCCAAGAAATCGAAGATGCCCCGTACCTTTCCGATGGGACCTTTTTCGGGAACTCCGCTATCCGTCTTCGCGACCTGCGAGATGGTCTGAGCCACACCATGATCGTCGGTGAGCGCTCAAGCCGGCTTGGTGGTTCCATTTGGCACGGCTGGATCGATCGAGCAGCTGAGCCCGGTGCCCGCTTCCTTGGCGTTGCAGATCACCCACCCAACAGCAAGATCGGGCACTTCGAAGATTTCTCCAGCCGACATACTTCTGGAATCCACATCGTCCTGGCGGATGGCTCCACTCGGCTCATCCCCGATACTATTGACGTAGCGATCTACCAAGCTCTCTGCACCCGTGCAGGGGGCGAGATTCCAAGGGAAATCGAATAGACCGACTTTGTTGCTGAGCTACTTAGCTGATGAACTTGCGCAGCTCGAGGATCAAATTCGAGATCCCGATCAGGAATAGCAAGGCGACACTGATCCAAAGCCCAATCTCCATCGCTCGAGACCCAAGCAGGTCCTTGCGCGACTTGTAATACCGAAAATACAGGGCCGCAAAGCCTAGCATCGGTAGCATGACTGCTTGTGCAGAACCGCTGATCAATACCAACCACGCTGGGTTCGGTAATATCCAGTAGACCAACAAGCACAGCAGTGGAAACAACCCACTGAGAAACCGTACCATCTTCGCTTGGGTTTGTTCGTCGGTGCTGATCAAGTGAATGACCTTCAAGCCGTCTGTGAAGGTTCTTGCGTGGCTCGCATTGGCGACATAATAAGTCGAGTAAAGAACCATGAAGGCACCGAGAAGGTAGATCGGTGGTGCCCAGGAGCCGAGCACCGGTTCGTACATCGCGCTGAGCGTTTGAATCAACTTCGACTCCTCAGGCTTGATCCCCGAACGGTGCAGAATTCCAGCTCCAAGCACGAAGAAACCGATGGTTGCTATGGTGTAGATGATCATCGATACCCAGACGTCGTAGTGCATGACTTTGAGCCATCCCTTGGCTCGGTCGAGCCAAGCGGCCGAACCATCATCCGGCCCGGTATGCCTTGCGTATCCTTTTTCGATACACCAGTACGGGTACTGAATCAATTCCGCCGCACCAACGCCGATGATCCCGACTGTTGCCAAAGCGGTTGCCATCGAAGTCAGTCGATCACCTTCTGGAAGCTGAAAGGATAGTCCTCGTAACCACTCGCTTGTAGGAATCGCCCAGTCAGGTTTCATCTGCAAACCGATCACCGTCGCCATCGTCACGATGGTGAAGATCGCTACCATCACCGTAGAGCCCGATTGCACTAAACCGTACCCGCCGTAGTAAAGCAATCCTGCGGTGATGAAGGCAACGGGTATCGCCCAATAGCGATCGTCCATCGGTCTAGGTAACGCACTGCCAGCCGCGTTCCCTGGCGCGTACTTTTGCATGTAAGCATCTTGAAGCTCTTTGAGTTTGACTTCCATCTCCTGAGCCGTTTGCCCTTGTACGACACCGGGGTGGGTTGCGACGGACGCTAGACGAAATTTGGTCTCAAGATCACCGATCTCGTGATAAGCCGCTCCTTGAGCGGTGACTGGTTGAACCAGCGCCATGATTTGTCCAACGCTACCGACGATACCACCCAACTGTCCAATGCTGCAAAACCACATAAAGAACCAATACCAAATCAACCAGTTGCCTCGATTTGCAACGCGTGGTCCGGGGACAGTATTCAGCGCCGAGAGCGTTGGGACTCCGGTCGAGACCGTATAGCGCCCGATCTCGATTTGCGCAAAGACTTTTACAACGCATCCCAAAATGATCAGCCAAAGGAGTATCAATCCGCCCCGTGCACCGGTAAGAGTCGTGGCGATCAACTCACCGCTCCCGACAATGCTCGCGGCGATGATCAGCCCCGGTCCCAGGTAAGATAGGATCCCAAAGAACGTGTTTGGTGGCGGTTTGGTCGTTGACTCTGTTTGCATGCTGAAAAATTGTGTGTGGCGTAACGGTGTGTGGCGTATGGGTTGCCAAAAGGATACACTTAAGGGAATAAATTGCCTTGCTCTAATCATATCCTCAAACATGACCGGTCCCAGCCATGATCGTAGGTATCCCTAAAGAAATCAAAGAGGACGAATACCGTGTAGCCATGCTCCCTGTGGGAGTCGAGGAATTGGTGCAGCGGGGGCATCAAGTCCTTATTCAAGCCGGAGCGGGGCTAGGCTCCGGACTAGCTGACGAAGCATACGAGCAAGCTGGTGCAAAGCTTGTCGATTCCGGCAAGGAGGTCTTTGAGCAGGCTGAGCTAATCGTCAAGGTTAAGGAACCCCAGGCCAGCGAGTTTCCCCTTATCCGCAAAAACCAGACGATCTTTACTTATTTCCATTTCGCTGCTGACCGAAAACTCACCCAAGCCATGATCGATAGTGGTGCGTTGTGCTTGGCATACGAGACCCTTCGCGATTCCCAAGGGCGATTGCCGTTGCTGACTCCTATGAGTGAAGTCGCCGGGCGGATGAGCATTCAAGAAGGTGCAAAGTATCTCGAGAAACCCCAAATGGGTCGTGGGATACTCTTGGGGGGAGTTCCCGGTGTTCCGCCCGCCCACATCACCGTCCTCGGTGGTGGAGTCGTAGGTGCAAACGCCGCACGGATCGCCGCAGGCTTTCGCGCAGATGTCAACATCCTCGATGTCAACCTCGATCGTATGCGGTACCTCGACGATGTCATGCCTCCGAACGTGAATGTCATCTACAGCGATCGCTACAACATCCGCGAACAACTTAAACTTGCAGACCTAGTTATTGGATCTGTCCTCATACCAGGGGCAAAAGCACCTTACTTGGTTCGCAAAGATGATCTTAAACTGATGAAACCCGGTAGTGTCATCATCGATGTGGCGATCGATCAAGGTGGCTGTGTGGAGACCAGCAAACCCACCACGCACAAAAAACCAACCTACATCGTCGACGAAGTCCTTCACTATTGCGTCACCAACATGCCTGGTGCGGTGGGGCGCACAAGCACCTTTGCACTCTGCAACGTCACACTTCCATGGGTCGTGCAATTAGCTCAACAAGGAATCGATCAAGCCATCTCCGCAAGCAAACCGCTACAGGAGGCGCTGAACGTTCGTCGAGGTAAAGTAACCAACGAAGCCGTCGCGAAAACATTTGGCTATCCCTATGAACCTCAGTTG
>CAIJIZ010000776.1 GCA_903820735.1 uncultured Pirellula sp. | reverse complement strand
TGCTCGACCTTTGGCTCTGGAATACTCATTCGGTTCATTTCCCAATCGATGTCGTCCCAACGCAGCGAGAGCGTTTCCGAGGGCGTTCGAAGCCCTCCGTAGCGGCTCAGCCCCAAGATCACTTGCCAAACTGGGTTGGCCTCCTTCATCAGCTTGTCGACGACTTCCCGAGGGACAAACTCGTTGACTTTGACGGTGCTTCGCTGCGTTCGAACCTTGGAAAAAGGATTCTCTTCGATGATCTTCCAATCGACCGCGTCGTGCATGAATTGCCTCGCGAATTGGATCCGTTTGTGGATTGTTGTCGTGGCCATCCCTCTGGCTTTGAGCTTCTCGTGAAACTCTTTCGAGCAATCAAGAATCCTCGGCAGAGCGGCCTAGCTGTACGTGAGTTCGCATAAACGCTGCGACTTCCTGTTTGCCGACCGCGCCGCAGGCAACCTGTAAAACCAAATCGACAAGGGCTTCTTCCTCGACGATGAGTTCCATATCATTCATGGAAAGAAAAATGATTGCAGCAGCCGCGCCGGTACGTTTGTTTCCATCGATGAACGGATGGTTTTGAACAATGTGGTAGAGATAGGCAGCCGCCATCTCAAATAGATCTCGGTGCAGAAATTCGCCACCAAAAAGTGGATTGAGACATTGCAAGCGCGGAGTGTAGGAGCCCCACATCTCGAATACCTTCACTCCCACCGTAGGCTTCGATCAAGCTGCGATGAAGTCGCATCGTATGATCGATGTCTAGGAACCATGGTTGCAACATGAGTCCCTCACTCGGCGAGTTTCTTCATCGCACGCCCAAATCGGCCGTGGAGTGTTTCCAGGGCTTTATGAAACTTCTTTTCCTCCTTTGGATCACGAACGGGCGTCAGAACAAGGCACTGTCCATCGCTCATGATTTCGAAAGGGGTTTCAGGCGTGATTCGCAACAAGTCCATAATCGGCTTATCGATAACTAGGGCGTAACTGTTTCCGTGTTTGGTCAGAGTCTTCTGCATGTCGACTTCTCCTGGGTTAGTACAATGTATTACCACTCTACGTTATGCTTGTACGTTGGGCAACACGGGAAAGCCGCAGTTTTTCGGGATACAATTTCAGAACCAATAGATGCAACCGCGCGCGTCGGATTTTGCGTCGCCTCGTTTCGGAACTCCGAGGCGCTTGCATTTCGCGTCGCGCACCGAAAATCAAGTCGTTTTTCGACTCGCGCTGGGTTCCCAAAACACTGGGGTTTTTCATATCCCGCTCTGGCACCGATCCACGCCCGTGGAAGCGGTAGGATTCGAACTAGTTGCGCGATTTCTTGAAGCGCAGAGGATGGCGAGAATAGACAGAAACAAGCTATCAGCCAATCTCGAAATTGCCCCATTGATGAGTATTCGGTCGCCCAGGACTTCCGATTGCTTGAGAGCAATCTCAATGCCGCTACCATGTAAAATCGGTTGCCGCGATTTGTCGCGGTATTATGCGTACCTAAGTTGAGTTGAATATTCTGTTATGGTAACCCCAACCGATCGGAATGAACTTTACCCCTGCACTAGTTGGGGGAGAATCTATAGTTCGTCCATAAAACAAATATACCGCTTCGGCTTGCCTGACCAATTGATTAGCACCATCAACTTCCATCGCGCGTAACTAACGCGGAAGTGTGTTGCCCCGTTGCACTCGAAAAGGTTCGAGGGATATCTCGGTGGTCTCACCTAGCATGTGCTCAATCATCAGCTGGGCAGTAGCTGTGGACCAGTGCAAGCCGTGACGAAAATGCCCAGCAGCTAAAAATGCATTTTCGTACGGATAAAGTGTCCCAAGATAAGGGAACGCATCGATCGAACCGGGCCGAAGTCCCGCCCAAGCTTGCACGGGCTCATGTTTTTGGAATTCAGGGATCACATCCGAAGCCCACCGACGCAACTGCTCGATCATCTCGGAACTCGTCGATCGATCAAAACCAACTTCCTCTTCACAAGAACCCACCAAAACATGTCCATCTTCTCGCGGAACTAAATAGCGGTGCCCTTCGTTGATCACCATGGAAAAGGGAGGCCGATCGAAACGATACAACAGCATCTGACCACGCACAGGGTAGATCTGCGTCTCAATTCCAAGTTCCTTCGTCAACAGGCTCGACCAAGCCCCGGTCGCAACGCAAACCCGTTCCGCAGTCAGGACACGGCAACCATCATCCTGACCATTAACTTTCACATGACTAATTCGGTTCGATTGACCATCGAACCCAATAACTTCAGTCCCTTCCAACACTCGCACCGATAGCAATTCGCAGGCTTTTCGCAAAGCGGCGAGATGCCGTGGATTCCGCAACTTTGCATCCGCCGGAACGAAGTATCCTTCCGCTTTATCCGAAACCCAAGGGACTTTCGTTCGCAACGATTGTTGATCGAGCTTTTCGTAGTCGATCCCAAGTTCATCCCACCATAATTGGTTAGCGCGGAGGGTAGCGCGCTCGGCAGGAGTCATCGCGAGATATAATCCACCACTGCGACGATATTCGTTATCGATCCCAGTTAGATCCATCAACCAAGTAGCCCAATCGCTGTGCAGCTTATCAGAGAGTTGACGCAGTTGTTCGATAGGATCATCGACCCGAACGGTAGCTCCAGCTGGCAAAATACCGGCTCCGGCCCAAGACGCCTCGCGTCCGATCAATCCCCGTTCGACCAAGCCGACTTGCAATCCACGGCGCGCACCTTCGAGAGCGATCGACATCCCGACCACGCCCCCTCCAAGCACCAGTAATTCAAACCGATCCATTCCAGCTTTCAGTCATCTCGCATGTGTACTCTCAACCGCGATCAGGACGCTTCCCACCAATTCACCCCTAATGAGGGTTATCAGTGCGCGCGATCTCACCACTGGCCAACCTTGATTTGTAGTTTTGGAGTTGATTGTAGATCACATTGCTCATCAGGAACACGCCTAAGAGGTTCGGAAGTGCCATGGTCAGAATCATCATGTCGCTGAACTCAAGGATATTCACAGGGCTAACGATCGACCCGAGGAAGGTGAACGCAAGGAACAAAAACTTATAAATCAACGACGAGCGTTGGCCGAACAAGGAAACGAAGCAACGCTCGCCGTAATACGACCATGAAACACATGTCGAATAGGCAAAGAAAAAGATAGCCGTGTACAAAATGTATTTGAACCAACTAAGCGATTCGTATTGCGTAACCGCTTTGAGCGTAATCATCGAGCCTTGATTATCGACAGCCATTTGCTGAACTTCCGGCAACCGGTACACGCCTGTGATTACAATCATCAACCCGGTAAGCGTGCATACGACGACCGTGTCGATGAAGGGTTCTAGCAAAGCGACGATCCCTTCACTCACCGGTTCATCGGTTTTTGCCGCCGAGTGTGCAATCGCCGCCGATCCGGCTCCGGCTTCGTTCGAGAAGCAAGCGCGTTTAGCTCCGATAACCAAGACACCGATGAATCCGCCGTAGAGCGAAGCGGGGGTGAATGCTCCATTGATGATTTCCATCGCAGCAAGGGGAATTCGTTGGTAATTGACTGCGAGGATAATCAAGCACATTCCGATATAGGCGATACACATGAATGGAACGACGATCCCCGCGAAGTTCCCAATCGACTTGATGCCACCGATGATCACGACGCCTACGGCAATCGACATCAAAGCTCCGTAGATCCAAGGAGAGGTTTTCAAGATTTCGAATGCTGGTTCGTTTTGAAAAGCGTTCAGCGACTGCGCAACTTGATAGGAGTTTCCGCCACCAAAGGAGCCACCGATACACAGTACAGTAAAAACGATCGCTAGAACTTCTCCGAGCGGCCCAAGACCTAACTGACCGAGTCCCTTGCGGAGATAAACCATCGGACCACCGAGCACCATCCCTTTTTCATCGGTAGTCCGATACATAACGGCTAACGTGCATTCAGCAAACTTGGTCGTCATCCCGATGAGCCCGAAGAAGATCAACCAAAAGGTTGCACCGGGGCCCCCTAGGCCGATTGCGATCGAAACGCCTGCAATGTTCCCAAGTCCGACAGTTCCCGAAAGAGCCGACGCGAGAGCTTGAAAGTGCGTGACATCTCCCCGGTCACCCGGCTTGTCATACCGTCCTCGGAGCAAATCGATCGAATGGCGGAACATCGTGATATTGATGAAGCCCATGCGAATCGTCAGGAAAATTCCTCCGAAGAGCAGCCACACGACGACAAAGGGAACTTTCACCCCTAACCAACTCGGCGTTCCGAAGTCATAGAATAGGATCGCATCTAATGGCCCAACGAGCGTTTTTCCGAAGAAATTATCAACTCCCTGGATCCAACCTGGCAACTGTTGCTCGTGCTCTTGAGATTTCGGTGGCAATTCATTGGGAAGTTGCACTTCGAACGGATCTGCGGTTACCTGGGCGTGAGTACCTACTGTTTCCGTGGAGCGTTCTTGGCAATTGGCCCGAAGGCAACTTAAGGAAAAAACCAAAGCGAGGAACACCCAAAGGTTTGCCCATCTTGTGCGGTATAAATCTCCACAAAACTTCGAATCTGGCAATCTCATGAACGTCTCAAGAAGAAAAAGGAATGTGGTGGGATCTCGAATCGGATGCAAGAGCGAATAGGATCGCAAATACGTTGCGTTTAGCGAGTGGTAAATTCGCAGACAAGCAACACGTAACGGGTCGAGAGGATCGGCTAAATCATACGTCAGAACAAATCGTCATGCACCGGGATTGCTGTAGAATTTCCGAGGCATATACCCCATAATACAAGGATTGTCAGGGTTGATTTGACCGTTGCAAAAGCCTGATCGAGTGGAATCATCTCCAACCGATCCAGATGTGCGGTAAGAAATACTCCAAACAATTCCCTCCCACCCTAGAACACACTTGTGGTTCCCTTCCCAGTCCGCACTTCGGATCACCTCGGATCGCTTACCCCTACGCAATGATGCTCCTTACCATACAACGTTGGCTTTGTAACGATTCAATATTTCCCTCTGCATTGCCGAGTGCGGGTCCACCGGGACTACCGTTCTCGTGTCGGCATGTCGCCTCGCGAGTCCGTCGGATTCCTTCGCTCGTTTCCCTTGCCGTGGTTGGTCTCGCCACCGTTGGTCTCGCCACCGTTGGTCTCGCCACCGTTGGTCTCGCCGAGCCGCTATCTGCCCAGCAACCTGAAACCACAGATAACGAAGTCAACTTTGCCACCGAGATTCAACCGATCCTTGCACGCCGCTGCTTTGCTTGCCATGGCCCCGACCAAGCCGAAGCGGGGCTTCGATTGCATGAACCCGACCAAGCGTTCGCGAAACTTGAATCGGGACTATCGGCCATCGCTCCTGGTAAACCTAATGACAGCCATATGCTGGAGCGGATCCGAAGCCAAGAAGAAGGGGTGCGGATGCCACCGGAAGGGAAACCTCTGACGGAGCGGGAAGCGATGCTCTTCGAACGTTGGATCGCGCAGGGAGCACAGTGGAAGAAGCACTGGGCATTCGAACCACTATCCCGTCCGGATGTACCTAGCGTCCCGGATGTACCTAGCGTCTCAGTGAAGCAACCCGACAACGTTCCAAAATCCACACATCCCATCGACGCTTTCATCGATCACAAACTTGCGAAACGAGGACTTCATCGCGCGCCGCAAGCAGAGCCGACACACCTGCTCCGCAGGCTTTACTTTGACTTGATCGGTTTGCCACCGACTCCTGAACAAGTCGAATCATTTACGACCCGAGCCGCATCGGGTTTCGACCAAGCTTGGGAGTCCGAGATCGATAAGCTTTTGGCATCCGAACAGTACGGGGAACGATGGGCTCGCCATTGGCTAGACGTCGTGCGTTATGCCGAGACCAACAGCTTTGAACGCGACGGAGCGAAGCCCCATGCTTGGCGGTACCGCGACTATGTGATTCGATCTTTGAACCAAGACAAACCATACAACCAATTCCTCCTGGAGCAACTCGCTGGCGATGAGCTTCCAAATCCTACACGTGACTCCTTGATTGCAACCGGTTTTTACCGGTTAGGCATTTGGGACGACGAACCCGCCGATCGGGAACTTGCACTCTACGATGGACTCGATGACATCCTCACCACGGTGGGGCAGGGGATCTTGGGACTGACCATCAACTGCAGTCGCTGTCATGACCACAAGATCGATCCGATTCCAGCCAAAGACTATTACAGCGTACTTTCCTTTTTCCGAAACATTTCGAACAACGGGTATGGTCCACAAGTTGAACGCCCATTGATCGCCACCGAGGAAGACAAGCAAGCGTTTCGCGATCGCGAAGTACGGATCCGAGAAGATGCGGATCGCTTGCAAAAACGCCTTAGCGAAGTCGAAGCCGAATTGCGTCAACAGTTCGACACGATGAACCAAACCGAATCGAAATCCTACGACCTCGATGACCTTGAATACCGCTACTATCGAGACACGTTCGACAAATTGCCTGATTTCGATCAGCTTAAACCGGAAACCGTTGCAAAGGTTGATCCACCTCTGATCGATATCGGAGCTTCAACCCGCCCCGAGTTCTTCGGATTCGTTTTCACCGCGAACCTGATTGTTCCCAAAGATGGAGAGTACACATTCATTCTCGATTCCGACGATGGATCGAAATTGATCCTCGATGGCAAGCCGATCATCGTGTACGACGGAATCCACGGTACCGGTCAACCGAAACGCGCTAGTGTTGCACTGAAGCAAGGCCGCTATCCGCTGCGTCTTGATTACTTCCAACGACAACATGGAAAAGGTTTGTCGCTTCATTGGAACGGCCCTGGATTCCGTCGAAAACGCTTGTCCGTCGATGCCGGCGAACAAGCCAAAGATCTGCAACAAGCGATACAAAACTCTAACGTTGAGGGGCTCGATCCCGCGCTCGTTGCTGAATTCAAGCAAGTGCGAAAATCGCTCGAAGAAGTCAAGCGACAGAAGCCTTGGGAAGAGTACGGGATGTGCGTCAGCGAGAATGGTACTCAACCACCCGAGACCTTCATCTTGACTCGCGGTAGCCCACAAGCCAAGGCAGACAAAGTGGAACCGGCATTCCTTTCGATACTTGGAGGAACAACACCTTCGATCGAACCTGTAGCACAAGCGAACTCATCAGGACGCCGACTTGCATTTGCCAAGTGGGTTACCGATCCTTCGAACCAAATGACAAGCCGCGTTTTCGTCAATCGCGTTTGGCAACACCACTTCGGACGAGGAATCGTTCGCTCCCCGAATAACTTCGGACAACTCGGAGATACTCCGACGCACCCTGAACTTCTTGATTGGCTTGCAACACAATGGGTCGATTCCGGTTGGCACATCAAGCCATTGCACAAGCTCATTCTTACCTCGAAGTCCTACCTTCAATCGGTTACCCCAAGCAATGAAGCCCTTGAGCGAGACGCGAACAACGATTTGTTCAGCCGATTCGATATGCGGCGTCTGAGTGCCGAGGAAATCCGAGATTCTATTTTGATGGTCAACGGCACTCTAAATACAACCATGTTCGGCCCAAGCATCTATCCGGAGCTATCGCGAGAAGTTCTCGCGAGTCAGTCCGTTCCTGGTAAGGGATGGGAGAAGTCCGATGCCGCCGATCAAGCGAGGCGCAGCGTTTATATTCACATCAAGAGATCCCTCTTGGTGCCGATGCTATCGAACTTCGACTTTCCAGAGCCCGACACAAGTTGTGAAGCGAGATTTATCACCACGCAACCAGGCCAAGCACTCGGAATGCTCAATGGCGACTTCTTGCATCGACAATCCGAAGCTTTCGCGATGCGACTCAAGAAACAAGCCGGAGCGAGTCTTGAGAATCAAATCAAACTCGCCTTCAACTTGGCCTTCTCACGCAACCCAACGCCAGATGAAATCCAAAAAGCAATCGGCTTCATCGACAAGCTCAAGGCCGATCACAAACTCGATGCGGATCAAGCCCTCGGGTACTTCTGCTTATTTGTGTACAACCTCAACGAGTTCATCTACGTCGATTAACAATTCTAAGCAACTCGAACCCTAGACCGTCCGAAATCACCTGAACCGAGAACGAGAGAACGATTATGCGACCGAATTTTTGTGGACGAACACGGCGCGAATTCCTTTGGCAAACCGGAGCCGGGTTCGGTGGCTTGGCCCTCACCGGCCTGCTTTCGCAGGACGGCTTCTTCGCTAAGGCGAACGACCAGGAACCGAACGGTGAGAGGAAGCTACCACAGCCACATTTTCCACCGAAAGCGAAAAGCGTCATCTTTTTGTTCATGTATGGTGGACCGAGCCACATCGACACCTTCGATTACAAGCCCTCCATGAAGGGGCGAGACAATCAGACCGTCGAAGTCAAAACCTTCGGTCGAGGAGGTCACAAGAATCAAGGACGAATCGTCGAACCTCGCTGGGACTTTAAGCAGTACGGACAATGCGGCA
>CAIJIZ010000775.1 GCA_903820735.1 uncultured Pirellula sp. | reverse complement strand
GCGTTCTAGGCCTTCGACCCGTAGTTTCCTTTGAAAGCTGACTCGGCGATTGGAAGATTTGCGGTTCGACATTACGGTCTCTCCTGAGCGAAACTACGTTAAAGGAATCGATTTCAAGGGGGTAGCCTCGGATCGAATGAACGGGTTTGTGTTTTTGCAGGTAGGGGATTTTGAGTGTTCGATAGGTTGAACGTCGGGTAAGTTCCCCGAGGATCAGAAAAAGCTTGTTCGGATCCAAAGCACTTGGGTGCAGTACCCTGGGATGCTTTGGCGCGATGGGCTACACTGCTGATATATCCATATTAAAGCAGATCGAAGGATTTCGATCGATTTGGTCAACTTTTTCTCGGTTTTTAATTCGAAAACGACAATGGCTAGCACAAAATCCGCGATTTCCCCGACCCGAGCCGAAGACTATCCAGAATGGTACCAACAAGTCATTAAGGGAGCGGATTTAGCTGAAAACAGTGCGGTTCGCGGTTGCATGGTGATTAAACCTTGGGGGTATTCCCTTTGGGAAAACATGCAAAAGGGGCTTGATCGGATGTTCAAAGAGACCGGTCACCAGAATGCTTATTTCCCCCTGTTTATTCCGATGAGTTTTTTGGAGAAGGAAGCTCAGCACGTTGAAGGGTTTGCCAAGGAGTGTGCGGTGGTCACCCACCACCGGCTTGAGCCAGACGGTAAGGGTGGTTTGCGTCCTGCCGGCCCGCTCGAGGAGCCTTTGATTGTTCGTCCGACGAGCGAGACGATCATCGGTGCGACGTATGCAAAATGGGTGCAGTCCTATCGGGATTTGCCGATCCTGATCAACCAGTGGGCAAACGTGGTGCGATGGGAGATGCGGACGCGGTTGTTTTTGCGGACGGCAGAGTTTCTTTGGCAGGAAGGGCATACAGTGCATGCCACGGCTGAAGAAGCGATGGAGGAGACCCGCAAGATGCTCGATGTCTACACCGACTTCGCGGAAAACCACATGGCGATGCCTGTGATTCGGGGAGAGAAAACACCAGGCGAGCGATTCCCAGGTGCGGTTACAACGTTGTCGATCGAAGCCATGATGCAGGATCGCAAAGCCTTGCAAGCCGGCACATCGCACTTCCTCGGCCAGAATTTCTCCAAGGCCCAAGAGATCAAGTTTCAAAGCCAGGCAGGCCAAATAGAGTACGCTTGGACTACCTCGTGGGGAGTCTCAACGCGATTGATCGGGGCGTTGATCATGACTCATAGCGATGACGACGGGTTGGTATTACCACCCCGCTTGGCACCGACTCAAGTCGTCTTGATGCCGATTTATCGCGACGATGCGCAGAAGGCCGAAGTCATGGCCTACTGCACGGCCCTTCGCGATCGACTTGCAAAGCAAAGTTATTGCAACGAGGCGATCCGAGTAGAAATCGATAGCCGAGATATGCGAGGTGGAGAAAAGAAATGGTATCACGTCAAGCGTGGGGTACCGATCCGCGTTGAGGTCGGTCCGAAGGACATGGCGAATCAAGCTGCGTTTGTGGCTCGCCGCGATACGAATCAAAGCAGTTCTATGCCTATCGAAGAACTTGTGCAAAACATCGGATCGCAACTTGAGTCCATCCAACGCGATCTCTTCGCCAAAGCCCTTGCGATGCGCGAAGCGAATACCGTGGATCTCGCGAGCGAAGCAGATTTCAGAAGTTTCTTCCAACCCGATGATGAGCAAGGCCGCAGTCAGGGTGGTGGATTTGCCAAGTGCTGGTTCTCTAGCGAATCGGAAGTCCAACCGCTTCTCGATGAACTTAAAGTAACCATTCGCTGTATCCCTCTTGATGCCCCCAAAGGCCCCGGTAAATGTTTCTTGACCGGCAAGCCCGCTGACTCCCAAGCGATTTTCGCGAAGTCCTACTAAGGCCGAATCACAATAAACTTATGGACAACCCTGAGGTTACGAACCAGCCTGAGCCCGATCGTTTCATGCAAGCACCCGTATCGCAATTGATCGGGTTTCAGGTCTCAGCCCCGACGCCTGAGGATAAGTTGCTTGGACGAGCCGAAGTTCGGCTCGACGTCGATGAACGCTTCCACAATCCCATGGGACGCGTTCATGGTGGGATGCTCTCGGCTCTCGCAGATGCAGCGATGGGAATCGCCTTTGGCCGGATGCTCGATGGCAATCAAGACTTCTCGACCGTCGAGCTACATATTCAATACATGCGGCCGGTGAAAAGCCGTACGCTTGTAGCCAAAGCCATCGTGCAACAACGCGGCTTGCGAATCGGTTTCGTCGGTTGCGAGATTCGCGACCACCGTGATCGGCTAATCGCTACGGCTACTTGCACCTGCACTACGATCGACTTGTAAGCTGCTTGTGCTCGCCCTCGAAAGCAGTTTGTTCATAGCGTATTTCGTGCCGAGCATGGGGATGAGTACAAGCACGGGGATGAGCCAATATCTCAATTTTTTCAGTAATCCAATAACGACAAGAAAGCTCACATTGCAACCGGTGTTGCAATGTGAGCTTCTAGTGCGGGTTTGGTAAGCCTTGTAATGCTACGTTCTTAGCGACAGCAGGTCAGGCTTTAGATTTTTGCTGGCTTGTGGCCGAGCGATCGTCGGGGCAACCGAGCTTAGAACACGTCAAGGATGAAGTGATGGCCCCAGTGGTAAGGCCGATTGCTCGGATAGTAGTTGTGCCATTGACGGTTATAAACCGGAATTTGCATTTCCGGAGCATACCGATGGTACATGCTATCGCTACTGCGGTAGTATTCGCTACCGTAGAAGTTCTGTGGATAGTACACGTATGGGTAGTGATTGAATCGACTGTAGTCACGGTTGCTCGCGGCTCCTCCCCAAGACCTGCCGTAGGCTTGTTGAGCCTGCTGCGCGTCGGCTTGTGAAGCTGTCGAAAGACTAGCAACCAAAGCGATGGCTGCCACGAAAAGAGCCTTACGTATCATGTTTCCCCCCAAGGATACAATGTTTCTATAGTGTCCTGAGGGCCTATCGCCACCGGACTATGTCGTATCTTCGGCACAGATAGATCCGAAAGTTGAATCAAACTATTCCGAGTACTCGGCAAAACCGAACCATGCAGGTGGGGAACGGCTTTAAGCCGCTAGCTGTGACACATTCCCCTGCATAACTTTCTTCGCATTACTTCCCGTGCAAGTTACCCGGGGTGGCGAGGATGGTTGAGTTTTCGGGACTTCCTGGGGGTTTTTCAAGCGATAAGAGGGCAAGCAGATCGGCGAGCTCCGCGTCGCTCAATTGGCTCTCGATCCCTTCGGGCATCAAGGACTTCTTGTCCTGCTGGAAGCTTTCGATGTTCTCCGCAAGTACCGTTACTTCTTTCCCTCCTTGCGTCTTCACAACGGTTTTTGTTTCGTCTCTGGAGACGAGCAAGCCGGTTAAGACGGTATCGTCGTCGGTGCGAATCGTCACAGAGCGATATGCATCACCGATCACTAGGCTTGGATTGAAGATGCTTACGAGTAGTTGGTCGAAATTACCCCGTCCGTTGGCTGTGATATTCGGACCGACTTCTACACCTCGGTTGTGCATGACATGGCACTGACCGCAAATCCGATCGTAGACGAGCCAACCTCGGGCGGCATCGCCACCTCTCATGCCCTTGGCTTGCTCCGCGATGCGTTTGACCACCCGTTCGCGTTCTGGGTCTTCATCGAGTCGAACGGTTCCATAGATCTTGCTGATGGCTGATTTGGTTGGATCGGAACCGTTGGCAGCTAGCAGTCGAATGCGGTTGGGGCTGAGGAGTTCTTTGCGCAACTTCCCGTCGCGAATCCATTCGAGCAACCCGGAAGCGGCAGGTTCGCGTTGGCTCATCTTTTCCGCTAACGCAGCTTGTTCGCCCGGAGCCAACATCGAGACCTTGGATCCGAGTTGCTCAAGATCAACAGCGCTCAACTCGGTGCCTCCCATTTCGATTGCAACGTTTAGCCACTTCTTGTCGGTCTCGTTACGTTGGCTTTCTTCGACGGATCGATCAATCGCGAGGAGTAAGGCTTTTGTGGCAAGTTTGCGATCGCGGATTGAAGCGTAGTTTAAAAGCTCTTGGCGCAGATCGACAGCAGTCGTTCGATCTAGCACTAGTCCTTCGGCAATCTTTTGAGGTTGCTCTTCACCGGCAACAAGTCCGAGGATCAGCTCGGACTTGTTCCACTCTCTTTCCTTCGCTGATAGCTTCTCTTTAGTCCACTGCTTCCAATCCGGGCTTGGGTTTTCTGCGTGAAATTTTTTGAGAACTGGCTCGATCGTATTCAATGTTAGTTCTTTTGATTGCAATCGAGCGAAGATGGGTCGCAGTGCAGCGGCCGCATTATCGGGTGATGCTTCTTTTAGCTTGTTTGTTGCATCGAGCAATTCGCTTAATAGGTCTTGGATTTCTTGTTGTGACGAGCGATTGGCGAGAGCATCATCGATCCATTTCCCAGCGAATCGCGGCAGCATCGACCGCAACAGGTCTTCAGGTTGTTCGATTCGGTCCGTCAACCGCTTAAGAACTTGTTGGCGAGTTGTTTGGGCGAATGGTAAACTGTTTTGCCATACAACTCGACTGATGATGGGGTCGTCTTGACTGTGATTGAGCACATCGAGTTCCATGTTCATCACATCGGATGGACCGAATTCGCTCGAAGCGAACTTTGGAGCGGCAATGGCGGCTTGCAATCGCACTCGTGCATCGGAGTCTTTAGCGAGTTGTTCGCAGCGATTGCGCAAGACCATGTTGGTTGGGAAATGTTCGGCGGTGAGTCGGATACCCCAAGCTCGAATCTCAGGCTCTTCGACATCGAGCAACCAAGATACGAATTCGTCACGGAGTTTATGAGCGGCCGCAAGTGCCCAGACGGCATGAAGCTGCGATTTCAAGTTGGGGCCTTTGAGCCCGATCACTTCCAGTGTGGAAATCTCTTGGGAAGTCAGGGTTGCTGCTCGTTCGGCAAGTTTTAATTGAGATCGTTGCCGCACGAAGATATTCGGATCGCTCAAAGCGACAATCAACTCTGTATTCGTGAGTTTCGACAAGTCTTCGAAGCGGGGTGTGGGTCTTTTGCCGTGCACGATTCGGTAGAGTCGTCCGTGCCCTCGATCGACTCCCTTGGGGTCCGCCGACGCGTCTTGATAACAATGGTATCGATCGTACCAATCTAAAACGTAAAGGCATCCGTCCGGCCCGACCTTTTGTGCTACTGGCATAAACCAAACATCGTTGGCGGTGAGAAAGTCAGGCTCGCCAAAGGCTTGGTAGGTTGCACCGAAGCGTTCGATGCGATCGGAATTGATGCAACCACCATGGATGTTTCCCATATACAAACGATCTCGATAGGAAGCTGGATATGCATCGGAGTCGAAGTATTCGATACCGCAATAAGCCGCCATCTGATGTTTGTGTTTGACAATCGATTCGGCCCACCAAGTGTGTGGTGGATACGGACCACCTTGGCGAAGGTAATAAGCACTTTGCGTTAGATGCCACAGGTGATCGATGACACATGCGCTTATAAAGGCACTGCCGACGGTATCGAAGGCAATCCCCCATGGATTGCTGGTTCCTTCACAGAACAATTCAAATCGTTTTGTTCGCGGGTCGATCCGAAACATCGCGCAAGTAAACTCGAAACGCTTTCCGTTCTGTTCGACGACAGAAGGGTTGAAAACACCGTTGAGTCCATAGAGATATCCGTCTGGCCCCCAGGTCAACGCATTGGGTAGTTCGTGCGTATCGATCCGTCCGAATCCGGTAACGACCACACTTTGGCGATCCGCTACGTCATCCCCATCGGTGTCTTCTAAAAACAAAATGTCTGGGGCATTGGCTACCCATACACCTCCGTGTCCGACAGCAATCCCCGATGGAATATTCAGTCCTTCCGCGAAGATCTTCACCGAGTCGATTTTTCCGTCACCGTCGGTGTCATGAAGGATTTTGATGCGATCTCGGCCTGGACCTGGTTCGTGTCGTGGGTATTCGAAGCTTTCGGTAACATAAATTCGGCCGGCATCGTCGAAAGCCATCGCGACGGGGTTCATCAAGTCTGGTTCACTGGCGACTAACTCGACATGAAATCCTTCCGGAACCTGCATCTTCGATAAAGCTTCGGTTGGACTCAACGGCGGTCCGGGTGGCTTGCTCTGTTTGCGAGGGATGAAGTCTTGGGCTTGGATGTGCATCGGCGCGAGGAGCAAGGCCGTGAAGCTTAATGCGGTGAAGTACAGAGCGGCGAGGCACAACGCGATCGATTGCGTGATCTTGTAGGTTAGGTTCATGGTTCGTCGAATAGGTAGATAGAGGGGAGGTGATGCGTATATTGTAGGGTCAAAGTGGCGTGTTTGTTGGGGGGGCGCCGAATCGTGGTGCGGTCCTCCCGGGCCGCAAACACGAGCGCAGCGAGGCGTCAATTGCGTGTGGGTTGCGCGGACGGAGTCTCACGCAAAGAAGCAAAGAGGACAGGGATGGGAGAATTGCTGTTGCCGGATCGTGGTGCAGTCTAGGATACGTGG
>CAIJIZ010000774.1 GCA_903820735.1 uncultured Pirellula sp. | reverse complement strand
CGATTATGGTGGGACCATGTATCCCGGGATCAGTGCCGTGGGACCGGGACAAGAGCTTCCCTTTCAGGGCTCTCCCGACATTGCCTACGAACAACTGTTCGGCTCTGCCGTTGCTTCCAGCAGTGGGACCGAAAAGAGGTTCAAGCTACAACGGAATCTTCTCGATTTCATGGTGGATGACATCAAGAAAGTTTCGAACGCTATTCCTTCGTCGGAGCAAGCAAAGATGGATGCGTACCTCAACGCTTTTGAGGAGCTTCAGGTACGTCACAGCAAGTTGTCGAGTATGAAGGAGCAGATAGCGGCCAGGGCGCCAGGGTACTCTGACAAATTCACATCTACTGTCGAGGAAGTTCGTCAGGAGGCGCAATTTGATTTGGCCACAGCGGCCTTGATTGCAGGCCTTACCAACGTTGTCACTATTCGCCTCGACAATGTAGATATGACCTACAAAAAGCTAGGTATCGACCAACACAATCATGGCATCGGGCACAACGAAGGCACCAAGAGCCAGACCGAATACCGTGAGATCATACAGCGACACCATTCGGAACTTCTGGCGACGATGGCCCAAAAGCTCAGATCGGTTCCTGAGGGTGACGGAGACATGTTGGACAACACCATGATCATTTTCCTTTCGGATTCCAGCGATAATCATCATGGCACCGGAATGGAGTGGCCTTATCTGATCATTGGGGGAGGAGGCGGTAAGCTCAAGCTATCAGGTCGTTATTTGCGTTATCCGAAATATGGTGAGAAGGGTTGCCGGACCATCGGAGACTGGTGGACCACTTTGCTCAATGCCTATGGCAACCCCATCAAGTATTATGGAAATGAAGATCTAGTACTCAAACAAAATGGCTGTTCGCACGCCGGGCCACTTGAGGAGCTTTTGGTTTGATCCCGGCGGTAAAGAACTGGTAGCGAGTTAGGCGTAGAATCCATCACATATCAGACCGGAATGGCGTTCAAGCGATAGCAGACGGTTCGTTCGTTCAAATTATCTACTCGGGTTCGCTACAGCATATTTTGTTTCCAATCGACACCCGTGGCCTTAGTCTGAAAATCAATTCGAAGGGAACGTCGCCAACGCTCTCGCTTCAGATTTGCCCGCCCTTCTTTGGACGTTACGGCCATCGGGTTCGAACCATACATCCACCAAGCGGTCTGCTATCGATTTGCACCGATCCCCCGTGCTGCTGTAGGATTCGGTTGACAATCGCTAGCCCCAACCCTAGCCCCGAGTGGGACGACGCTTGCTGCTCGTCTTGCGATCCAGGATCGATACGTACGAATGGTTTCATTACCTCGTAATGAAACTCCTCAGGGATACCCGGTCCATCATCCTCAACATCGACGTAAACGAATCTCTGGCTCATTGACTGCGTATCGAACTCTTTGCTCTCGGAAACATGGATTCGCACCGTCGACACCGCGTAACGCGCCGCGTTGGAGGTTAGATTAGCAAAAACTCGCTGAAATGATCGACGATCTGCAAGTACTTTTATGCTCGGATCTGAACCCGCAAATACCATCTCAACTTGTAAATGTGGATACTCGATTTGCAACGCTCTTAAGATGCCTTCCAAGGCAAGTTTTATTGTGATGATTTCTTTGGACTGCAGTGGTTCAGCTTGCTCGTTTCGAACATAGAAAAGAATTTCCTGCACTATCGCTTCGATGTCCTCGATGGACTGGAGCATCACCAATCCTGGAGAATCAATCCCTTGATCTATCTGCGATCGAGGAACAAGGGCCGCAGCGAATTTCAACCGTGAAAGCGGAGTTCGAAGCTCGTGGGAGACCACCTGCAAGAGCTCTTTTTGCGTTCGAATGACACTCTCAGTCTTCGATGCCATCGTATTGAACGCCGCCGCCAGTTTTGTAGCTTCTCCAAGATTTCTCGTATCAACCCTAGCACTGAAATTCCCATCCGCAATCTCCACAGCCGCATTCTGAATTTTTCGAAACCTCAAGGAGACATTAATGATCATCCAGGCAAGCACAGCCGAAGCACCCAATAGCCAGCCAAGAATACCGTACCTAGCGGCAACCTGCGCATAGTTCGTAACCTCCAGCAGTGGTCCCAAGCAAATCACCCGGCTTGAATCTCTGAGTTCAAGGGCAACAAAACTACCAGCCTCTGTCTGATAAAAGACACTCTTATGGTAATCCGTCATCGTTTCTGAAACTCTATCGGGTAATCTCTCGCGCTCCTCTATGCGAATCGGAACCCGAATCAAACGGGAGTATTTACTGATGGTTGCCTGGGCATCCCCAGAGGATTCCAACGCGTCACGAATGCCCTTGATCCAGCTCTCAACCTGAACCTCGATGAATCGATTGGTCACATGACCAATTGGACCACAAAGCAGATAGTTGTCGTTGCTTAACGGTACGCCGAGATAGTCGATCATTCCATCGGCATAACGAACGATAAAGCCATCGGGTTTCTTAAGACGCGATCGATCCGAATCTACAAGTTCAGCTATGGGGAGAATAGCAAGGGGACCGTTGCTTTGTTTAGCGAAATCAGCAAGCCTGTTTCCTTGCTCTTGCGGTGGGCAAGTAACAAGTTGATCCGCGAAGAAATGAAGTTGATCGAGGTGTACTTGTGATAAACCTGCGACTACCCGATTTCGATCCGAATAAACCTCCCGAAAAAGTATCGCCTCAACAGTCCACTTGATCGATAAAGTCACACATATAAAAACGATAACAACTTGAATGAAAAATCGAATCATAGGTATTCTGAAAGCATGTAGCCATCTCCATAGACCGACTTGAGCCTCACAGGATTCTTTGGATCCGTCTCGATCTTTCGCCTCAAACGCAACACATGCATATCGACAGAACGATCCCCGAAATCGTACGATTCGCTCGTATGCACCCGATTGAACAACTCCTCGCGACTCGTAAGCTTGTTTTTGTTTCTAGCGAGGACAACCAGGATATCAAATTCCGCATTAGTGAGCTTGATCGGTTTACCGTGCAGCTCCAGCAACCTACTTTCAAGGTGAATGACCAAATCTCCGACCTCGAGGACCTCATGCGCTGCATTCGCATTGTTGACGTATCGGCGCAGATGAAGTTTCAGGCGAGTAACCAGCGCCATCGGCCGCACAGGCTTCGATAAAAAGTCGTCGGCCCCAACTTCCAACCCGAGCACTTCGTCAAGTTCTTCATTGCGGGCGGTCAAGATAAGGATAGCGCCCTGATAATAAGGCCGTACTTGTCGGCAGATGGTAAAACCGTTCGAGCCTGGCAAATTGATATCAAGCACCACCGCATCGGGTTGGATACCAAGGATTCGATCGACGGCTCGGTCGCCGTGCCCCTCGATTTCCACACGGAAGTCGTTCTCCTGCAAGAACGCCCGCATGATCTTGGCAAGCTTCAAATCATCTTCGACCAATAATACCGTCTGCATTTCGATAAGTTGAGTGTCGGAGGCCTTTGAAGTGTAGGGACGAACTCCAATGATACAACGAAACTCGTTACCGAACAAACCGTTTGCAACCGCCGAAGGGGGACCTGGGTTTACCTTCGTCAAAAAATAATCTGGAAATTCTTATGTTCGCGAAGTACTGGAAATACTGTGTTGCGAATTCCCGTGACAATTCAGTGACAATTGCTATGGCTTATAGCGAAACTTGAAAACCCCGAAGATTTCTTCGGGTCAGGCTTGTGACAATTCAGTGACAATTGCATTGGCTTATGCACCAGAGGCGGTTGCTTATGCTGCACGCTCCCCATTCCTGCTCGCCACGATGCAATTGTCACAAACTTGTGACAATTGT
>CAIJIZ010000773.1 GCA_903820735.1 uncultured Pirellula sp. | reverse complement strand
TTTGATCATCGCGTTAGCAAGCAGACGGAATTGATTGTAGCGACCGAAGGTGTGCTTATCAGAAAACTACTGAGTGATCCGACGTTACTAGATGTGGGAGTGGTGATCCTCGATGAGTTTCACGAGAGGTCGCTCGACGCAGACTTGCTGTTCGGGATGCTCAGACGAGTTCAAATGGAGCTCCGTGAGGATCTTCGCATTGTCTTGATGTCAGCAACTTTAGATACAGAGTTGTTCGCAGCGGAGTTGCCTGAAGTTCCGAGAATTCGGGTTGAGAGTCAGGGTTATCCTGTTCAGATAGAGTATCGGCCGCTCGATGTCGGGCAGTCGTTGATTGACCATGCGGCAAATGTAACCCGGCAGGTGGTGGGTCGAACGCAAGGGGATCTATTGGTATTTATGCCTGGAGCGAGCGAGATACATCGGTTGATTCGGGCGATTGAAAGTGATAGGGCAGTTGCAGATTGCGAACTGGTGCCTTTGATGGGGTCGATGCGATTGGAGGAACAATCGCGAGCGATCCAGACGGGGAATCGCCGTAGGATTGTTGTAGCGACCAACATCGCGGAGACCTCTCTTACGATCCCCGGGGTACGTACCGTGATTGACAGCGGGTTGGCTCGAGTGCTTCGCTTCGCACCTTCCATGGGGCTCGATCGGCTTGAATTGGAGAATATATCCAATGCGTCGGCGACGCAGCGAGCGGGGCGGGCCGGTCGGGTAGCTCCCGGTCTATGTGTGCGACTGTGGTCGGAGGCTTCGGATCGAGCCAGGTCCTCGTTTCTTGAACCGGAGATCCGCAGAATCGATCTGTGCAGCGCGAGACTCCAGCTCTTTGCATGGGGCGAAGGGGCCGGAGAGGGCTTTCCGTGGCTAGAGGTTCCCCGCCAGGATGCGTGGCAAGCTGCAGGGCGGGTACTCGAAGTTCTAGGTGCTGTAGATAAAGACAAAATTACGCCGATGGGACTGAGGATGAGCCAAGTTCCGTTACATCCTAGGTTGTCCAGGATGTGTATTGAAGCGGAAGATCTGGGGTGTTTCCAGCAAGCGTGTGTGATGGCCGCTATGTTAAGTGAGCGAGATGCTTTTGATAGGCACGATCGCGGTACGTCATTAACCCAGCAATTGCGATCATGGGAAAGCGATTGCGTCGAGAGATTGCATTGGTTGCAAAAAGGCAGGCATCAATCGACGACCCCTTTTGGTAGGTGGAACGCCAGCGCTGTGCGGGCAATTGATCAGGTAGCTCGACAAATCGGGCAGTCGCTCGAAAAAAGCTTTGAGCAAACGGCGGCTGAGGAGAAGGATCAGGAGAAGGAACAGGATAAGCATGAGGAGAATGATACTACGGCTGGCAAGTTATATCCTTCTGACCTGGGAGTCATGCAAGCGTTGCTCGCGGGCTTTCCAGATCGGTTGGCCAAGCGTCGGAATTCCGGGCAACCGCATGGTTTAATGGTTGGTGGTAAAGGGGTCGAAATAAGTGCGCAGTCGGGGGTTCGGTCCTCCGAACTATTCTTGTGCATCGATCTAGAAGGTCAAAAGACAGACGCCTTGGTAAGGCAAGCAAGTGGGGTCCGTGCGGAATGGTTGGTCGGCAAGCATCTACAATCTCGCGAGGAGATGTTTTTTCATCCGACACAAAAGCAGGTGGTTGGTCGTCGAAGGATGTATTGGTTCGATTTGTGTTTGCAGGAGACACCCATTTCGATCAGCGACGAAGAGCAATGTGCCGAGGTTTTGTTTCGAGCCGTCATCGCGAATTGGGAGAGTGTATTTCCTAAAGATGACGCGGGGGTTGCGCAGTGGATTCAAAGGGTTCGATGTTTGCGAGAATGGGTTCCTGAACTGCTGATACCGGAACTCAGCTTGTCGGTGATCCAAGAGGCGGCCAGAGAGCTTTGTCGTGGTAAGCGGTCGTTGGAACAAGTCCGGTCAGGGGCGTGGTTGCAGTGGCTCGGAGCCTGCCTGTCACCCGACCAACAGCGAGCTTTGCAACAGGAAGTTCCAGAACGAATCGTCGTTCCCTCCGGAAGCTCCATGAAGATTGAGTATCAGCAAGGGGCGGCCCCGGTTTTGGCTGTAAAAATCCAAGAGTTGTTTTCGTGGAAGCAAACTCCACGCATTGCGAGAGGGCGTATTCCACTCCTTTTGCATCTGCTAGCTCCAAGTGGCCGACCTCAGCAAATCACCAACGATTTAGCGTCGTTTTGGAGTTCTGGTTATGCAGAAGTTAAGAAAGAGTTGAAACGGCGGTATCCAAAGCATTCGTGGCCTGAGGATCCGTGGAATGCAAGTCCGACGCGTCGCTAAGTCGTTGGTCTTGCGTGGGTTTCGCCGGGGTGAAAAAGCGTTAAACTACTGTTTTCCCGGGTACGCATAGCTCCTCTCTTGGAAACACAGTTGCAATGAATGAAGAAACCCTGCTCCGAATCTCCCGCACGTATGGAATCGAGAATTGGTCGGCAGGTTATTTTACTGTCAACAATTCCGGAAACATCGTCGCCCATCCGGCTAATCAAGACCCGCGTTCGGTAGACTTGAAACAAGTCGTCGAATACTTGGTTCGAGACAAAAAGCTGCAGCTTCCAATCCTACTGCGTTTCCCGCAGATTCTGACCACTCAATTGCGTTTGCTCTCAGGTGCATACGGAGATGCGATTTCGCAATTCGGATACAACGGGAAGCACTATCCGGTTTTCCCCATGAAGGTCAATCCGAGGCGAGAAGTCGTCGAGGAGTTTC
Organism: uncultured Pirellula sp.; assembly: GCA_903820735.1. GTDB lineage: Bacteria > Planctomycetota > Planctomycetia > Pirellulales > Pirellulaceae > JBKCUI01. The sequence goes on along the minus strand of CAIJIZ010000773.1, from coordinate 14,081 downwards.
TCAAAGAGACCAACAAGTATCGGGTGGGACTAGAGTGTGGATCGAAGGCCGAGTTGTACGCAGCGATCGCCCAAGAGCAGACACCTGAGTCGCTTTTGATTTGCAACGGATTTAAAGACGAATCCTTTTGTCGCATGGCGTTGCTAGCGGTGCAATCCGGCAAACGAGTAGTGATCGTTATCGAGAAACTCAACGAGTTGAAGATCCTCTTGAGGGTTTGTCAGGAGATCGGTGCTTACCCTTGGATCGGATTGCGGGCGAAGTTATACACACGTGGGTCAGGGAAGTGGGCAAGTTCTGGAGGGGACTCGGCGAAGTTTGGATTGACCACCTCGGAATTACTCGAGTGCTTGAGGTTGCTCAAAGAACACGGTAAGGGAGATCTGCTTCACTTGATGCATTTTCACATCGGTAGCCAGATCACCGACATCAAACGTGTGAAGAACGCGATGAAAGAAGCCGCTCGGGTTTATTCGAAGATACACGGATTGGGCTTTCCGGTGGAGTATCTAGACATCGGCGGTGGTTTGGGTGTGGATTACGATGGATCGAAAACTCGTACTGAGTCATCGATGAACTACACAGTTCAAGAATTCGCCAACGACGTTGTTTACACCGTGCAGTCCGTATGTGACGACGAAGGGGTTCCGCACCCGAACTTGGTGACCGAGAGCGGACGGATGATGACGGCTTATCACACCGTTCTGGTAACTTCGATCCGCGAAGAGATCGAAACCTTTGCCGATGATTTGCCGGAGGTTACGATCGACCAGGATGATCCTCAAGTCATCACCGAAATGAAGTGGCTGCTCGATGATATCAATGGCAAGAACTACTTTGAGTATTATCACGATGCGGTCGAACACAAAGACGAACTGCACACGCAGTTCAATCTCGGGATGGTTTCCCTAGAAGACCGTGCAAAAGGAGAGGTGCTTTACTGGGAACTCTGTGCCAGGGCACTCAAAGAATCGGAATTGTCACGGCATCCGAACGAAGAGTTTGAAGACGTCAAGCGTGTGTTGGCGGCCAAATATCTATGCAATTTCTCGTTGTTCCGCTCCGCGCCAGACGCTTGGGCCATCGGGCAATTGTTCCCTGTCGTTCCACTACACCGATTGCAAGACCCCAAAATCGATTTCGCGACACTCGTCGATGTGACTTGTGATTCCGATGGCAAGATCGATAAGTTCGTAGACCTTCGAGATGTTAAAGAGACGTTGGAACTACCCGAGTGGAAGGAAGGCCAGGATTATTATCTAGGTATCTTCTTGGTGGGAGCTTATCAGGAGGTGATGGGGTCCTATCACAACCTTTTTGGGTTGCCGAACGAAGCACAAATCCACATCGAGTCCGATGGACGCTTTCATGTCAGCAAGATTGTTCCAGGGAGTCGCATCAAGGATATGGTCACCTTTGCTCGATACGACATTGATGGATTGCGAGAAGGATTTGTCAAGCGATTGCGCGGATTGGTCGAGTCCGGGCAGCTCGATGAGAAGTCAGCTGCGAAATTGACGGAGCAATATGAATCGGCCGCAACATGGACCACTTATCTCGACTAAAAAACACGCCGCCAGCTAATTGCAAAAGGAATTCGCGCTTTGGCACGCAACGAACAACTCATCCGTCAACACAAAATCATTCAAGTGCTTGAACGCCGCCGTTTCGGCGCGACGATCGAGGAGTTGACCAGTAGCGTTGTTGAGGAATTGGGACTAGCTACGCTTCACACGAGAAGCATCCGCCGGGATATCGATGCGTTGGTGGCTGCAGGGATGCCTGTAGTCTCCTCCGATTCGGCGCGTGGCCGTATCTGGAAAATCAATCGTGCCGATACCGGATTGCACCGAATCACGATCACCGCCAGCGAGTTGATTGCGTTGTCGATGGGACGCGATTTGCTGATTCCACTCGCTGGGACACAGTTTTGGCAAGGGATCGAAGCGTTCTGGCATAAAGTTCGAGAGCAATTACCGGAAGGTGTTTGGGAACATTACGAACGTTACCGCCGAACACTCCGCGTGTTGGGGGTTGTGCCGAAAACTTATGAGAAGCAGAAGAACATGCTGCAGACGCTCAACCGAGCGATCCAAGAGCATCGACGACTCGACGCGATCTACGAGTCGACTACCAGTCCGCCGCGACAAAGACTCCTGGAACCCTACGGATTGGCGATCTACCAGTCCAGCATTTATCTTGTAGCATGCGAATCGGGGATGAATCTCGATGCAGAACCACAGGATCGCTTGAAACACTGGAAACTTGACCGATTCCAAAAAGTGGAAGCGTTAGACGAATGGTTTAAACCCGACCCAAATATCGATATCGCAAACCACCTTGCAAGAAGCGTAGGGATTTTCAGCGGGGATCGGCCAGTTCCATACCGCATTCGATTGACAGCAAAAGCTGCAAGATGGGTTCAGGAAGAACCCTGGCACGCAGAGCAGCAGATCGAATTATGCGAGGACGGTTCAAGCATCCTTACCGTGCCCGCGTTCCATCCGCTGGAGGTGATCCCTAACATTCTCAAACTCGGTTCCGCAGCAGAGCTATTGGAACCACTCTCCGCCCGCGCCATCCTTGCGGAGCAAATCGCCGAAATGGCCTCTGTCTACGGTGCAAATGATGGCAAAAAGAAAGCATCAGGACGTAAAAGTCGGTATTGAGCAGATACCGGTAGCCGGCTCGGTTTTTGATGTATAATCAAGATGAGGTGCCTTCGGGCGTCTCTCCCTCCAAATACATCCCTCCTACCGAATTGTTCGAAGTCCCATCATGCAAACTATCGAACGTCTGCTCGACTTCCAGCCAGATTCTCACAGCATTTTGCAACCCCGCGACAACTTCTTCAATTCACTCCATGTATCAAGATCACCCCATGGATCGAGATCATCGCGTGTATCAAGATCATCGCGTGCATCAAGTTGTCTATGGGGTGCAATCGTTGGGTGTTTTGCGGCATGGCTGCTCGTAGGTTTCGGCTGCATCGTTACTCACGCTGATGAACCGGTTGTAGCGGCTCGTCCAATTCTTCCAAATGAAACGAACTTGACCACCCTTGCCGCCAGCTTGCCAGCACAACCCGTGAGCTTGGTCAATGACGTCATCCCCGTGTTGACCAAGCATGGTTGTAACGCTGGAACTTGCCATGCTAAGGCTGGGGGTGGACAACGCGGGTTCCAATTGTCTTTGCTAGGTTTTGAACCGGAAGAAGATTACCAGCACTTGGTAATTGAAGGTCGAGGTCGCCGTTTATCATTTAGCTCACCCGAGCAAAGTTTGTTGCTTCAAAAAGGTTCGGGGATGGTCCCTCATGGCGGAGGAGCAAAATTGCCGATGGATTCGGATGCGTTCCGAACATTGGTGGAATGGATTCGACAAGGAGCTCATTTCGACGGTCAGACTGCTCCGAAACTTGCTTCGTTACGAGTTGAACCGTCAGGTGGAGTGGTTCCGATGCGATCGGAGCATGCATTGCGCGTAACGGCAGAATATTCGGATGGATCGAAGCGCGACGTGACTTCGCTCGCTCTGTTTGAATCGAACGATACAGCGATGGCGAGTGTTGATGAACATGGCAAAGTAACGATTCTCGATATTCCAGGATCTGTTTCGATCATGGTTCGCTATCAAGGAACGGTAAGTGTCTTTCGTGGATCGGTTCCTCAAGGAAGCCTTGTCGAGTATGTTCCCCCTTCAATCAACTTTGTCGACGAGCATGTGTTCGGTAATCTAAAGAAGCTTGGAATTCCTCCCTCTGTTCTCGCGGATGATGCAACGTTTCTTCGCCGGGTATCGTTGGATATCGCTGGGCGCCTACCCACGGCAACCGAATGGAATGAGTTCATGGCCGATAACTCGCCGACAAAGCGAGATGCGGCGATCGAGCGTCTGCTCTCGAGCGGTGAATATGCGGATTTCTTCGCTAACAAATGGACCGCGATGCTCAAGAATCGTCGCGATGATGCGTCGGATATCACGTCGAATTTCGCGTTCTACTCTTGGATTCGCGATAGCTTGTTGGCAAATAAACCATACGACCAAATGGTTCGCGAATTGCTAGCCGCCACCGGTACGGTACTCTCGAACCCTCCAGTAGCTTGGTACAAACGAGTGAAAGACCCCAAGCAGCAATTGGAGGATGTTGCCCAGCTGTTCTTAGGGGTGCGGATGCAGTGTGCGCAGTGTCACCACCACCCCTTCGAGAAATGGAGCCAAGACGACTACTACAGTTTGGCTGCTTTCTTCAGCCAAGTCGGGCGTAAACCAACTTCGACACGCGGTGAGGATATGATCTTTCACAAGCGAGGTGTTGCGGGGATTGCCAACATCAAGACCGGAGTCGTCCGCCGTCCTGCAACGTTGGGTGAAGAAACACAGGAGATCGCACCGGAGATGGATCCAAGGTTAAAGTTGGCAGATTGGATGGCGCAACCTTCGAATCCATTTTTCGCAAAAGCCCTGGTTAACCGATACTGGAAACATTTCTTTCGCCGTGGACTGATTGAACCCGAGGATGATATCCGTGATTCAAATCCCCCGACGAATCCAGAACTGCTCGCAGAACTTGAAAGGCACTTCATTCAGAGCGGCTTTGATCTCAAGGATCTCGTTCGAACGATCGTTCGTTCAAACGCTTATCAATTGAGTTCAATTCCCAAGACAGAAAACTTGAACGACACCCAAAATTACTCGAGGTACTATCCTCGACGTCTTCAAGCAGAAGTTTTGTTAGATGCGATCGACGACTTAGCGCAGACGCGAACCGATTTTCCTAATCTCCCCCCCGGTACTCGCGCTATTGGCTTGCCGGATAATAGCTACAACACCGCTTCTCCATTCTTGCGTGTATTTGGCAGACCTGAAAATGAGAGCGTATGCGAATGCGAACGGATTCAAACATCTAGTCTCGCTCAAAGCTTACATTTGATGAACGCCGGGGACCTAAAAGGAAAGTTGTCGAATGCTGCAGGTCGTGCTGAACTGCTCGCCAAGTCGACTAGTCCGTTACCTGAGCGAATCGAAGAGATCTACAGCGCTGCTTTTTCTCGGAAACCTACGGCGGAAGAGATGGCCACTGCGATCGCATACATCGGCGAGTCACGATTGGATACCAACGGCCAACCCGTTGAGCAATCCCGTGCGACTCGGGAGAATTTCCAAGACCTTTTTTGGGCCTTGATCAATTCTAAAGAATTTCTGTTTAACCACTAAGGCTTCCTCCAACGCTAAAAACCCATGCCGAACAGATCCATGCACCGAAGTCTTCCGTTTGCGGTTCGAGTGATTTCTTTAACGTCGATTCTCACCGGGATGGCGATGGAGGTCCAAGCGCAATCGGTCTGCCTGCCGTTGCCGCGTTTGCTCTCGATCCAGCCGATGGGGGGACGTGTTGGTACATCGCTAGATGTGACGATCAGCGGTGAGAACGTTGAAAATCCAGGGGAGTTGATTTTCGAACATCCTGGAATACAAAGCGTTGCGAAGAAGGATGCAAACGGGAACCTGCTCGCTAATCAGTACACGCTTCAAATCGCGCCAGATCTCCCGGTAGGACTTTACGAAGCGCGCATCACAAGCCGATTGGGGATTTCCTCCGCACGGATCTTTTCGGTCGGTAGTTTACCCGAAGTTAACCAGACTGCCGGAAATACCAATCTCGCCGCCGCGACAGCATTGCCGGTACCGAGTGTTTGCAATTCGGTGGTCAGTCCTCGAGCGATCGATTTTTATACGTTTGACGCACAGGCCGGTAAGCGATACATGATCCAGTGTGGTTCGCGTGGGATCGATTCCAAACTCGATCCAGTCGTGATCTTGGCAGATGCGAATGGGGGAGATCTAGTTGCGCAACGTACAGGGGACGTTATTGATTTCGTTGCTAAGGTTTCCGGTAAACACACGATAAAAGTACATGAGCTTACCTTCAAAGGTGGTCCGGGATACTTTTACCGTCTTACCTTGCAAGAGTTGCCTGTCGTTGCTCCAGCTCCATCGTTCCCTTCGACTCGGAATGTGAGTGCTTTCTCTTGGCCTCCGACCGGATTGGTTGCGAATGCGGCGATGAATGAACAAGAAGAGATCGATGTGCAGCGTGTTACACTGCCCTTGGATGTTCAAGGGAGATTCTTTCCAGCCGCCGATGTCGATACCTATGAGTTTACCGGAAACCAGGGGGATACTTGGTGGATCGAGGTAGCCTCAGAGAGATTAGGGCGACCAACGGATGCGACGGTTTTGGTTCAGATGCAGAAAGCAGATTCGCAGCAATGGGTGGATGTTGCTGAGCTAAGTGACATCGCCAGCCCGATGAAACCGTCGAGCAACGGCTATGCGTATGATGGTCCTCCATTCGATGGTGGATCCACCGATGTCTTGGGCAAGCTCGAAATCAAAGAAACCGGGAATTATCGGATCACGGTCAGTGACCTCTTCGGCGGCACAAGAAAGGATGCTAGGAACATCTATCGCATGGTTGTTCGCAAAGCACAACCAGATTTCGCCGTTGTTTCTTGGGGACTGCATATGGAGCTACGCAACGGCGATCGTAACGCCCTTTCGAAGCCGTTGGCACTGCGAGCTGGAAGTACTGTTGCTCTCGAAGTAGTTGCCGTTCGACGCGATGGGTTTGAAGGTGAAATATCGCTCGCCATGGACGGACTGCCTGCGGGTGTTTCGGTGGCTGGACTAAAAATTCCAGCGGGCAAAATGAGAGGTATAGTGTTGCTAACCGCATCGCAAGATGCCGTGCAAGCATTGTCGAATGCAACACTCACGGCCACTGCGGTCGTAGGCGAGACGAGTGTTACTCATCCGGTTCAGATGGCTCAAATGGTTTGGCCAATCGTTGATTCCTGGAGCGAGATTCCCGCTACTCGCCTTGTTGCGGGAATACCGGTCTCGGTCACGACCTCGGAGGTTTCACCCTTGAGCATCGCACCGGTTGAGAAGAAGATTTACGAGATCAAGCAAGGTGAATCGCTTTCGATATCTTTAGCGCACACACTCAGAAGCGAGTTTTCTGGAAACGTCATTCAATTGAAAACCTTTGGGCCTGGTTGGGAGGGAAATCCTCCCTTTGATATTTCCATCGCCGAAAAGGAATCTCAAGCGAAATTGCAGGCTGGTGCGGTAAAAGCCGCACCCGGCGATTACACGATCGCGTTCTATGGACCGGCTGTTGCGAAGTATCGTTACAATCCCCTTGATGTCAGTTTCGCGCAATCGCAACTTCAGAAAGCCGAGCTTGCACTGAAAGAACTGACCGAGGAACTTGCACAGAAAACGCAGCAAGCTTCCAGCGCGGCAGCAGAGCAGAAAGCGGCTGCTGACGCGGCGGTGGCAGAATGCTTGGCCAAGAAAATGGCAGCCGATGGACTTGTCGCAGCTGCCAAGGAATCACTCAAGCAGGCACAAGCAAGGTCAGAGCCTCGCGACACAGCTGAAATCATTGTCTCTGAACCGATCAATGTGCGGGTCTTACCGGCAACTTAGTCAGGTCGTTACTCAGCACTACCCGTAAAGACGAAAGCTACCCTGCATTGCAAGGAACCCGTAGAACCCGAAGTGCCAAGCGTTTGCTTGGTCGGCATTCGCCTAGCTTTCGCTAGCACCTTCGATTTATCTATGATCGTCGTGTTCTTCGCGTTCTTTATCTTCGTCGTCGTCATCCTCGTCATCGTCGTCATCTTCGAATGCGCCGATGGCCCATTGCGGATAAGGGGCCTTGGGGCCCTTCATGGCATGCCAAAGAACTCGATTGAGTTGATCTTCGGGCGCCCTGTCGACCGCTTCGAAATTCATCGATTCGGACCATTGTGCGTGAAGTTTAAGAAGTGGTTCGAGGAGGGCGACGGAACCAGGGTTCATTTGATCAAGCGGAATGTTGACGGGAACGGAGTCAAAGGGGCGTAAGTCTGGGGTGTCCTGGAAACAATCGAACATCGGAGTCGCACTGGCATCGAATTGATTCATCGGGGGTAGCCCCAGGATTTGTTCCATAGTGCGTAGCAGACTCGTGGTATTGTACTGAGTGCTGACCAACGCTCCTCGCTTGGCGAACGGGCTAACGACGAACGCGGTGGTACGGTATCCACTGACGTGATCCCAGCCAGCTTGGGGATCATCTTCGATGACGAATACGGCCATCTTGGGCCAGAACTTCGAATGGCTTAAAGCTTCGATGATCCGTCCGGTAGCCAAGTCACCGTCGGCCATACAAGCGGCAGGAGTTGGGCAGTTTTTCGCCGTCCCGCTCGTATGATCATTCGGCAAACAGACGATTGTCAGTTGGGGATAGGTACCTTGGGTTTCGAATTGGGCTAGTTCTTTAATAATAAAGTCTGCGCGGAATTGATCGGGGACCGACATGTTCCATCCGACGTATCCAGTGGGAGAAAAGTCGCGGATGCTTTCGATTCCCGGCGTAGATTCAAAGATGACTAAGTCATCGATTCCTTTCCACGTTTTAAAGCAGCTTAAAAAATCCACCGCTCCTTTCTTGGTCGGATCCTTCCACCGGACTTTAGGCATCATGAATTCACCGTAATTGCGAATGGACTTGCCATGCGCAATCGCATTGTCCCATAGGAAGCCAGCAGGGGAGTAAGCTAAGGCATCGATGTCACTTTCTTCCATTCCATCTGGGTAGCTTCTAGGGAATCCTGCGAAGCTTTTTTCTAGGTAATCTGTGGCAAACGCGGTTGTGCTCCACTGATGACCGTCGGCGCTGAGAATCCCGCAACAGTATGCATTATCGAGAAGCACAAATTCGTCGACGAGCTTATGCTGATTGGGGGTGATCTCACGTCCAAAAATGCACAACTCAGGGTTTGCTCGTCCGCGGCCAATATCTCCGAAAACTTGGTCAAATGTCCTGTTCTCTTTGATGATATACACGACGTGTTCAATCAAGCTCGGTTCGCCAATTCTTTCAGGAATCGCCTTGGGGCTTTGGCCCTCCCGGGCAGGAAGCTTCGATCGAAGTATTGCGTCAGTTCTGATATTGCGTGCAACTCGCTCGGATAATTCAGGAAGCAATTCCCGACTGGGGACTGGGAGGATTGAAACACTTCCGTTGTACTGATGTGAGTTAAATCCAGATCCATTTCCTTGTTTTCGGGGTTCGGTCGGTAAGCCTTTGATGTTTGCAACCGCTAATGAATTCCGTTTGGCATCAAATGCGATAGCCCCCGGATACCACCCTACAGGAATCAATCCTTGGAGTTTGCTGGCGCCGCGTTGTTCTGGCTCGAATTCGATGACCGCGATTGCATTATTGGTGCCGTTCGCAACGAACAACTCGTCGTCATCCGCACCGAAAGTCAACGCGTTGGGGCTTGCTCCGAAAAGCTCTGACGGATTCGTCTTGGTCCAAATCTTCTCGATTTCCTCTCGCTTAGCGATATCGAGAACGCTTAATGTATCACTCCCTGCGTTTGCACAAATGGCATACTTTTCGTCCCGGGATACACATAATCCTGACGGATGTAATCCGACGATCACTTCGTCAATTCTCGAGGACTCTAAGTCGACGAACGATACACTACCTTCATTGGCAATGAATCGCACGGGATCGACCCGTACCGTGGTCCCCTTCCCTGCCGGACCAACAAGGTCGCCTTGAGCGGGCCGTCTGCCCCCCCAATTGCTGACAATGGCTGTGTTTCCTACGATGCGGACATCGTATGGAGCAACGCCTACATCCCAAGTGCGCGTGACGATCCCACTATCGAGTTGGATCTCGAGCAACTTGTTCGAAAGATTTCCGCACACGTAGAGCTTGGTTGCATCAGCATTGAAAGCCAATCCGCTCGGGATCTCTTGTTTACGCATAGGTGCATTGGCGTCGGGCAACGCGATGGCATGAGAAGGTACTACTTTCCCATCGTCTCCGACCCGGAAAACTTTGATCGAGCCTTGGACGTTGCTCAAGTAAATAAACTTGCCATCGGGTGAAAACAGTAAACCGGTAAAACTCGCGATTGCCTTTGTATCTGGTTGTAAATTGTTGGCTGCTGGATTTGCAACTGGACTTCTTTGTTCCTCGCTTGGCAATTCAACTTGTTGCAATAGGGTCGCTTGCTCGGGATCGAAGACCACCAATTTGCTCGTTTTGCCACTCGTCACCCCAATCCGGCCGTCCGGGGAAATGGCGATGACTTGAGGCCTCATGCCTGGAAGTTGCAACCACTTCCCTACGGGGGTAAGTCGCTGATTTACCGGGGTGACAATCGATTCGTCAATCGATCTGCCGACGAATTCCTCGTCGTCTTTCCGACTACTCGTCGGAGTCGCGTTTTCTAGAGGTTCTTGTGCAATTACCGGCAGTGCAGCGAATGAACTAAGCGCTATCGGAAGAAACTTGCTTACGAAGTGTCGATCGTTGGATCGGTTGATTCTCATTTGGAAATCCATTTAGTTCGATGGAGGTAAGAAATGGGATGCGGTTTCGTTAAAAAGTTGTAGTTGCTCGGCCACCCAGCGATCATCTTTTTTCAACTCGTTTGCGAGAAGTTGTGCAACACGTGGTGCTGCTAAGCTGGCTGCTCGTGCATTGAGAAAAAGTAGCCTTGTGCGACGTGCTAGGACGTCTTCCACACTGCGTGCCATCTCATGGCGTGCTGCAAATACAACATCGACATCGCGGATTGGATATTGCGGTACAAGTTGTTGAGCGAGACCGGGATCCTGAGTTAGAAGGTCGTCAATGAGATCACGATCACTTCCATGGAGAGCAAGGTTCTTTGTCGCGCAGGCACCGGCGTTAGGAAAATGATTTTGTACTCGGTTCACGCAATCCTCAGCCATACTTCGGGCGGTGGTCCACTTACCACCGGTAATCGTGACCAGTCCACTCGACGCAATCTCAATGGTGTGATCGCGCGAGAGCTTCGATGTGTTACCAACCGCCCCAGAGCGAACCAGCGGTCGAATTCCAGTAAAGACACTTAGGATGTCTGCGTCGGTCGGTTTCTTGCTCAAGTAGTCCCCGGAGGTCTTAAGTAAAAAATCGATTTCTTCACGCCGAGCATCGGGTTCATCCACTGGGCGATCGATCGGCGTATCGGTGGTTCCAACTACGGTATGGTCGTGCCAAGGGATCATAAAGATCACTCTCCCGTCGCTTGTCTTCGGTACAATCACTGCGCAATTCCCAGGAAGAAAGGACTTGGAGAGGACGATGTGAACTCCTTGGCTAGGTGCGATCATCGGTTTGTTTGAACGCGAATCTTTCGAACGAAGTTCATCGCAGAAAGCCCCTGTTGCATTGATGACGCAAGTTGCCTGAATCGGAAAGGTTGTATCCGATGCTGATTCTACGTCGGTTGCAATAACTCCTGTAATCTTTCCTTGTGTGTTTTTGATGAAGTCTGTCGCTCGAACGTAATTGCACACCGTAGCACCACCTTCGCTTGCCGACTGCAAGATGTTCAGTAGTAGACGAGTATCGTCGAATTGACCATCGGAATAGAGAATCCCGTACTTCGCTTGTTCCTTAGCGATGGTCGGGACGCTGGCCAAGCATTCTGCGGCGTTGAATCTTTTTGCCCTTGTAAATCCACTCTTCCCAGCAAGCCAATCATAGACAAAGAACCCCAAGGAGTACCAAATCTGTTGGAGGCGATTGGCGCATGGAACCAAGAACGAAAGCTCATGGACAACATGGGGGGCGTTGTTACGAAGACGTGTTCTTTCGTGAAGGGCTTCCCTGACCAAGCTGATGTTGCCTTGTGCTAAGTAGCGGACGCCACCGTGCACGAGTTTAGTGGAGCGGGACGAAGTTCCTTTACCAAAATCGTCCCGCTCGATCAGCGCGACTGATAGGCCTCTTGTGGCCGCATCGAGCGCGATACTCGCACCGGTTGCACCACCTCCGATAACCAGCATGTCCCAATTGTTTTGAGAGCGAAGTTTGCCAATGGACTCGTCTCGAGCGAAGGAATTTGTTGCCATGTTCGGGATACTTTGTTCAAGCGTGTAGCTGAGATAAAAGTTGGGAGCAAGGAGAAATACGTTGGTTTAGGAGACAGTCGTGGAGCTAGGAGACAGTCATGTAGCTAGGACGCAAAAGTGGTCGCGGTCCAAAAGGTCATTTAGGTCGGTCCCAGTCCCGCGAGCGACTAAGCGCATCGGCCCATCGTTCGCGGCGAGAATTAGCTTCCTGCGGTTTGATGCTGGGTTCGAATCGACGGTCCGTTTGCCAAATACTTTGGATCTCGGAATCATCCTTCCAAAAACCGACTGCAAGCCCTGCAAGAAACGCTGCACCGAGACTTGTGGTTTCAATGATCTTGGGCCGTATCACTGGGCATTGCAGAATATCTGCTTGGAATTGCATCAGTAAATCGTTGGCGGCCGCCCCACCGTCGACTCGCAATTCGGTAATCGTACGGTTGGAATCTTTTTGCATCGCGGTAAGAACGTCTGCGACTTGGAACGCGATCCCTTCAAGGGCTGCGCGTGCGAGGTGAGCGGCGGTGGTGCCTCGGGTGATTCCGACGATAGTGCCTCGAGCGTAAGCGTCCCAGTAGGGAGCGCCGAGCCCTGCAAACGCAGGGACGAGGTAGACTCCATCGCTGTCGGGGACTTCTCTAGCAAGCGTTTCGACCTCGGCGGCAGTTTTTATGATTCCCAATCCATCGCGTAACCATTGAACGGCTGCCCCGGCGATAAAGACAGAGCCCTCGAGCACGTACGATGTTCTTTCGTTGCGTCGCCATGCCACGCTAGTCAAAAGTTTCTGTTTTGAAGCGATAGGTGTTTCGCCGATATTCATCAACATGAAACAACCCGTGCCGAAGGTGTTCTTCGCCATGCCGGCTTGTGTACAATTTTGGCCGAAAAGGGCCGCTTGTTGATCCCCAGCTATCCCTGCGATAGGGATAGGTTCACCGAAAAGGGCAACATGCGATTCGCCAAAGATTTCGCTTGAAGTGCGAATCGAGGGTAGGATCGAGGTTGGTATGTCAAGCAGTTGAAGAATTTCAGGATCCCATTCCGAGGTAGCCAGATTCATCAGAAGCGTACGTGAGGCATTGCTGATATCGGTTTGGTGTACCGCACCGCCGGTAAGATTCCAGAGCAACCATGAATCGATTGTGCCGAAGGCGAGTTCACCTTGATTGGCAAGCTCCCTGGCTTGAGGTACGTGGTCTAAGATCCAACGAATTTTCGTACCGGAAAAATATGGGTCGACGACAAGTCCGGTTTTCTGCGTTATTACGTCCGCTTGGCCTGTTCGCTTTAATTCATCGCAGTAGGGGGCCGTGCGGCGGTCTTGCCAGACGATCGCGCGGTGGATTGGTTGTCCCGATTTACGGTTCCAAACGACGGTCGTTTCCCGTTGATTTGTGATTCCAATGGCTGCAATTTGACTCGGGGTGAGTCCGCATTTCGAGATGACTTGTCTGGCAACATCGAGTTGCGTATTCCAGATTTCCACCGCATCGTGTTCGACCCAACCAGACTCGGGAAAGAACTGCTGAAATTCTTTTTGAGATACCCCTAGGACGGTTCCATCGTGAGAATAGAGGACGGCACGTGAACTAGTGGTGCCTTGATCGAGTGCCAGTATCGCTTTCATGTTACGTAATCCGAATCAGAGACTCTGGGAGGTGGAGTTTGATAAAGGGACTATCATAGCGAATTCAGCGATGGTCAGGTTAAGAAATAGGATCCAATCATTGCCGCCGAGTTGGCGATGTCATTCACTGTAGCGTGGGAGCTTGAATCTTTCGCGCGCAGAAAAGCTCCGTTGTAGCATGGGACTCCGATCCCGTGCGCGCTTATTGATGAGGTTCGTAGGACGGGGCGAGGAGCCCCATCCTACGGTGGTTGATTGTTCTCGGAGTGTGGTTGTTCACGGTGCTGTAACGTGGGATCTTGAATGCTTCGTGCGCGATGAAGAGATGCGTTGTAGCATGGGACTCTGATCCCGTGCGCGCTTATTGATGAGGTACGTAGGACGGGGCGAGGAGCCCCATCCTAGTGCGCCTTCGAAGGCGTTTAATCCGTTGGGTGCAAGTCCCGACCAGGGTAACGTTACCGCCCTGTATCCGACAGTGGTAACTGCGTTT
>CAIJIZ010000772.1 GCA_903820735.1 uncultured Pirellula sp. | reverse complement strand
TCGTCGTAGGAAAAACTGACGCCAAAGGTGCATATCCGATCGATTCACCCGCCACTCCTGAAAACTTTGCTGCAACCATCTTCCACCTAATGGGAATCCCCGCAAATTCCCACTGGCACGACTCGCTGAATCGACCTTTTGCTCTGTATCAAGGAGAACCGATCTCCGGTTTGATGTAAAATTTAGTTGGAACGGCGTACCTGCCGTACCTACCAGACCCGCTTGCTAGTAACTCCCACCTGATTTGCTTGACCGCCGCCAGCCCTCCTTCCCAAGCTGAACCCTCCCCATGTCAAGAACCACCCAAACTTTAATAAAGCACCCTTTTACGAACTTACCGTTCAGGGAATCGCGCAGCGTTACGGGGCTCCCCTCTCAAGCCTCTATGCTTTTTCTCCTCACCCGCTTCCTCCTGGTTACCCTCCTGCCCCTAACCGCGATAGTGTCTCTCGGAGCCCAAAGCAGCAACGCTCAAATCACCATCAGTAGCGCCACTCCCCAAGCGGTCAAACCCGGCAAAGCTGTTGCTGTCGAATTCATAGGCCAAAACTTCAAAGCCCCCCTGCGACTCGCCGGCTCGGTACCCTTTGAATCGAAATGGACGTCCATCGAAACCACCAAAGCCATCGCGGAAATACTTGTTCCAGACAACCAACATCTCGGCCCTATAGCTATCTGGATCGCCAGCGACGAAGCAGTCAGTGAACCTTTCCAATTCTTGCTCGATGACCTTGAGTCCATCCGCGATAATGGCGCGAATCACACGCGAGAACAAGCTCAAGCCATAGCAACTCCATTGGCCATCGACGGCAAATCCGAAGCGGCACAAAGCGATTACTACACGGTCCAACTTGAAGCTGGATCGCGTTTGGGGATCGATTGCATCGCCGAACGTATTGGATCAAGTATGGATCCCGTGATTCGTGTTTGGAACGCGCAAGGCCTTATCGTTCTTCAAGCAGACGATAGCCCCACGGGCCCAGATCCTCAAACATCCTTCGTAGCACCTACCAGTGGGCCTTATACCATCGAAGTCGTCGATAGCCGATTTGCAGGTGAAGGCCGATACCGATTGCGATTAGGCTCCTTCCCCGCCCCGGCAATCCCTTATCCTTTCGCTCTGCCCACTGGCACTCCAACCAACCTCAGCTGGATAGGTGCCAACGGCGAAATCCTTGCCTCGCTCTGCTCCGTCCCAAACCTCAGCGATTACGCAACTGTTTCCACATCCCCAACCGGCACTCCAGGTGGTGTATGGGGCGACGTTATCGTCCGCAATCATCCAACGTTCACAGAACCGATAGAGTCAGTCGCTTTCATCGGCTCCCCTGAAACACCGTTAAGCATTCCAGTAGGTATCAGCGGACGCATCACTTCGGATAAACAATCTGACACTTACGTCATCGCAGGCACCGAGGGCCAGTCGGTTCGAATCGAATCTCACTCTCGATCCATCGGATTAGCAACCCTCACAAAATTAACTTTGATCGATCCTAGCGGAAAGCCAATTGCTGAATCGACGCAAGTCGACGAAGCACCTTTTATCGAAGTCAAATTCCCTGCTTCAGGTCCTTACACACTGATCATCTCGGACTGGCTAGGTCGCTCCGGACCGCTCTTTGGCTACTATGTCGATGTAGTACCCAAAGCAAGTTTTAAGGTCGCATTTAAGCCTGATCCTAAGTCCCCTGAAACTCGCTTGCTCGAACCCACCGCAGGGGCAGCATTCTTTGACCTGACCATTCAACGCAACGAATATGACGGCCCGATCAACCTCGAGCCAGCCACGGAAATCGCTGGCCAACTAACCGGCTTGCGGTTACTCAATCCAACCATTCCAGCACAAGCAAAAGAACATCGACTCTACGTTGCCACCGACGCGACTTGGAACCCCACCTTCAGCGGACAACTTCGCTGGATCGCAAAACCAACAGATCCCGCTATTCTTCCGCAATTCGTGCAAACACAAGCCCTCCGCCGCACAAAACTCCCCAATCAACCCTATCCTTCAGCACGCGTCGAAGGCCTCCATGCAATCGCAGCAATCCCGCCAGGCGAACCATTTTTCGCCCTCGAATTTCCACCCGCAATCGCATTAGCCGCTCCATGGAAACAACATTCCATCTCCGGTAACGTCAAACGATTGAAGGAAGCCTTTAAGGAACCGATCAATGTCCTGTCCGTCGCAGGCCCTGCCGGCTGGAACGTCCAACCAGCACTTGATAAAGATGTCCTGAAACTCACGATGACTCGCATCGACGGCACCCCCGTCGCAAATCCAGCATCTACTCCCTCTGAGTCGATTCATCTCGCTATCTACGGACAAACCGATCGAGGACGCATCGAAGCGATCCAAGTACCCTTTACTTGGTTCGAGCCCCTAAACCTCGCTCTCGATGCGATCCCAACCATGTTGCCAGGTGGCTCGGCCATCGTATCGGTGAAACTAGAACGAAAAGGTTTTGACCCAGCCCCTTCGACCCTTCAACTCAAGGACTTACCAGCCGGAATAAGTTGCGACCCCGTCGTCGTTCCAGGCGACCAATCGATCGCTCAACTCACCCTGCGTATCGCCTCAGATTTCGTTCCCCCTGCATCTCCCATTCAACTCTCCGCACTAGCAACGACCAAAGTAGGTGAAAACGAATGGCAATCCTCCAGCCCACCGGTACCCCTGGAATTTGAACCGCTGCCGGCGAAACTCGAAGCATTCCCAACTCAAATCGCACTGCGCCGAAATCGCGATCACGGTAGCATCGCACTTACGGGCTGGGATTCTCTTGGAGTCCCTCGCGATTGGACTTCCCGAATCCCATGGACGATCTCAAACCCTGCGATCGCCGAAATCCGCAATGGACTCATCTACCCACTAGCAAATGGCCAAACGGAATGTGTTGTGCAATTGGGACCGCTTCGCGTCGCAATCCCGGTGAGTGTAACTGGTATCGAAACTCCCGCACGCGTCGAGTTTGAAAATGAAGTTCTCGTCGCTCTTTCCAAACAAGGCTGCAACTCGGGTGCTTGCCACGGATCCCCGAGCGGTAAAGGAAATTTCAGACTCTCTCTACGAGCTTTCGATCGCTCCCTCGACTCCCTAACACTCGTACGGGAAGAATCCGAACGACGCATTAATTCCATCGAACCCGAAAAGAGCTTGCTGGTGACCAAGCCGTTGATGAAGGTTCCTCACGGTGGCGGAATGCAATTGCACAAGTCCGATGCGGCATATCGAATTCTCGTCGACTGGATCACTCAAGGCGCGCCCCTCGATCCAGCCAATGCACCGCGCTGTGTTCGACTCGAAGTATTTCCAAACTCCGAACGCGTGCTTTCAAAATCCTTTGGAAAACAACAAATCGTGGTCATCGCCCACTTCGCAGACGGATCGTCGCGCGATGTCACCGACATATGCGCCTACGAGAGCTCCAACACCTCTATCGCCACAGTGAACGCTAGTGGCATTGTAGAACCCAACGCACGCGGTGAATCGGTGATCCTAGTACGATTCCTCGAACACATCGAATCGATCCCGTTCCTTTTCGTCGAACAAATCCCAGGCTTCGAATGGAAACCTCAAACTCAACTCAACTACATCGATACACTCGTCGACACGAAGCTTCAACAACTGCAATTCCAACCAGCCCCCCTTTGCTCTGATGAAGTCTTCTTGCGTCGCGTCTATCTCGATGTAATCGGACTGCTACCCTCTACCGAAGAATCTCTTGCCTTCCTCAATGACCCTTCACCCGACAAACGCAATCGACTGATTGATCAACTGCTCACCCGTCCAGAACACGCCAAATTCTGGGCTTTGAAATGGGGTGACTTGCTCAAGATGACAGGGAAGGCAGTCGGGAACGAAGGGGTGTTCAAATACTATCGATGGGTCGAACAAGCTATCCGGGAGAATCTCCCCTACGATCAGTTCGCTCGAGCACTTCTTTCTGCCAACGGAAGCACCTTCTCAAACCCACCCGCGAACTTCTTTCGTACCGCTGGCGATATGAACGAGTCGGTCGAAACGATTTCCCAAGTCTTTCTCGGCGCAAGACTCCAGTGCGCGAAATGCCACAACCACCCCTTCGAACGATGGACACAAGATAACTATTACGGTCTAGGCGCTTTCTTCCAACGTGTCCAACGCTCGAAAACTTCACGCCCGAATGAACTCCTTATCTGGTCAAACAATAACGGAGAGGTCACCCAACCTCGCACCGGACAAACCATGAAACCATGGGTACCCGTCGCGGGTGACGTGGAAGTTCCGGCAGATCAAGATCGACGCATCGCATTTGTCAATTGGCTTATTCGACCCGATAACCCATACCTCGCTCGCGTAGAAGCCAATCGCATCTGGAGCCAACTCTTCGCACGAGGTATCGTCGATCCCATCGATGATTTCCGCGATAGCAATCCACCCACGAACCGACCACTTCTCGACGCAATTACCAAACAATTCGTCGACTCCGGCTACAATCGCCGTGAGCTGATCAGGACTATCCTACAAAGCCGTACCTATCAAGCTTCCTACGAAGCGAATGAATGGAACGAGAAAGACCAACTCTATTTCTCGCATCAACACCCGCGACTACTCGGTGCGGAACAACTCCTCGATGCGATCAACCAACTCACTCAGACCGAGCAACCTCTGGCAGGCTTGCCCGCTGGCACAAAAGCAACCCAAATACCCGCCCCAGACTTGGCAAAAGTCGATTTCCTCCGAGTCTTCGGTCAACCCGAACGCTCAACCGTCTGCGCTTGCGAACGTTCCGAAGACTCGAACCTCAGCATGGCAATCGAACTCTTCAATGGATCCACTGTCTACGAGAAATTAAAAAATCCAGCGAACCGATTCCGCCGGATGATAGCTGAAGGTAAGCCAATCGAAGAAGTGATCCGGCAGATGTACTTGGCCGCAATGTCCCGACTTCCAACGGATCTCGAAATCCAAGAATCCATGAAACATTGTCAAAGTAAACCCGACCCTCTCGTTGGATTGGAAGACCTATGCTGGGTCTTGATCAATACGGACGAATTCCTATTCCAACACTAAACGGCCGTCAACTCCGGCTGATTCTCGTTCGCACCATTGGCAATCCCGAACTCTCTATGATGTTCATCCCCCATATGATTACCCCTGCAAAATCTTCACTGAAGCAGCATCCTTGCATCTCACTGCTGCGCCCATTCGTTACCGCATTCAAGGAGCTTTGCGCACATCGCTCATGCACCGGTATCTGGCGATTCGCACAATGCGCAGTGACGG
>CAIJIZ010000771.1 GCA_903820735.1 uncultured Pirellula sp. | reverse complement strand
GATCAGCGAAGTGCTCGTCAAAGGTCACTGCGGAACTTGTGAAGCAGGACGAAAGTAAGCCTAGCTCGGTCTCTCTCCAGTTCCTAGTCGACCCAGTTCTTCTCGCGTATTAAAAGATCGTGGTAGAATCGCATCATCTTCAGGTGCGGTTACATCAATCCAGTCGGTTCGAGACTCTAGTGCCCGAAACACAGCTCGCATCGATCGTTGACCTTCGTCCCAGACGCGTCGCACTATCGAAAGTGCTTCGACATGGAGCCAACAGGGGAACGGAATAAATTCCTCACGGGATTTCGAGTCCGACTCCGAAGGCTTTCTTCTCAAGCCAACCAAGCGGTTTGCTCCCTCGCTATTGGGCCTATTTCCAACGTAGAAATGGTCCATAACCTCAAGAAATCGTTCGGTCCAGACCGGTTGCCATATCCATAGATCACAAGGCACGAACAAGCAGTAAGCGAACGATGGGCTTAGGCTTTGATCGATCCCATCGTTCGGATGCTTCAGGCGATCCTGCAGATCGCTCAACGCAGCAAGAACACCGGCAACCGGACCTTGATCCGGCTCAAGATCAACAACCACACGCAGAGGATGGGTGGTTTGCAGGTCGAGTAGTTCTTGCCGAGCGGATTCTTGAGCAACGATCGTGGTTGACCAACCATCTGCTGAAATGGCTTGTGCGAGTCGCAAAAGCTGAGGCTGTCCACCGATCGGTGTCAAAGCTTTGTTCGATCCGAATCGCGAACTCTTTCCCCCCGCAAGGATATAAGCATTTCGCACCATCCGGATGTTCCTTGAAACCATTGAACCCGAAGAGAGTCCTGATGGAACTTACTGAATCGATGGATCGATTGCGTTGTGGTCAGTGAAGTCCGAGTTCATCGGATCCCATCGATTCGAGTCCCAAGGGCTCGAATCGAGAGTATTTGCTGCCATAGTGTGGTGTGGGAAAATAGCGCCGAGGATCATTATCCCAAGGCTTGCCGTGTGAAGTAACCAGCAATGGTCATCTGCCAGAATCGTTCGCAGAGTGATCAGCGAAGCGACGATCATAGCACCGAAGTAACAAGCTTCTGCGGCTGATCGTACGCGTGCATCTTCGCAGAGTCGAGCCATCCAAAGTCCAGCGAGTGCCAACACAGGCACGGCCCAGGGGGTCCAAGCGGAAAACGGCTCGAACCAATAGGGAACATAAGGCATAACACCGATCCTTCGGAGTTGGAGGGCCTGCAATGGCAAGTTCTCGGTTCGAAGCGATCCGTGCTTCGATGTCTCCACAAACTACCCGACTGAATTGACGTCAGCGAAATCACGCTTGGTGAAGGAATCCCAGAACTTGAGGGAGTTTCATAAAAAAGTCAAAAAAACACAAGATCGAAAATCAACATCTCCGGAAGCTCCACCGTCTGGCAGCACGTGGTTAGGTCTGAACACCAAAAATACGCAAACAAGCTTCCAGATTGTTGCAAAAAAACGCTATGGCGAGCGACCAGCGGTTTTCGATAAACTCCCGCGACCAGCTTATTTGCTTACAACGCTTTGGAGAAACTATCGATGCATCATCATTCTGCACCCCATGTGGCTTGCAATCCCTCTCGCGCCCGTTTCCTCGCATGCATCCTTACCAGCCTAGCCTGGGCTACGTTCAACCCATTTGCAAATTCACTCGTCGCCCAAGAAACCGACGAATTAGTGACCACAGGCCTGGGTTATGAACCACGGCAATCAGAGATCCCCTATGACCGAGTCGATGAAAAAGATCGCCCACGCTGCGTCGGAAAATACGAAACCATCCAAGGTGCGGATGGGTTGATGATCTACTCTCCCGATGGCCAATTGTTGCGTCGATTCGCCGATACCAACGGGGATCGCAACGTGGACCAATGGTGCTACTACAAAGATGGCATCGAAATCTATCGCGATGTCGATAGCGATTTCAACGGCGTGGCTGACCAATACCGTTGGTTGGGAACCCAAGGTATCCGTTGGGGAATCGATAAAAATGAAGATGGCGCGATCGATAGTTGGAAACGAATCTCCGCGGAGGAAATCACACTCGAAGTTGTCGAAGCGATCAAAGCTCGCGACACACAGCGATACCAGAAGCTCCTCTTAACTGCTCAAGAAGTCGATAGTTTGAAATTAGGCGAGAAAACCAAATCAGCCCTCAGCGAACGGATTGAAAAATCCAAGCTCGCTTTTGTTGAGTTCCTCGACAAGCAGAAAGACGTAACACCTCAATCCCGATGGATTCAGTTTGCTGCTGATAAACCAGGTCTGATTCCTGCTGGGACCGACGGTTCGACCCAAGATATCCTCGCATACGAAAATGTTGTAGCCTTGGTCGAATCCCAAGGTAGCAATCAACAGCTTTTAATCGGTACTCTCGTCCAAGTCGGTGACTCGTGGAAACTAGCCGATGCACCTCGAGCTGCCGATAACGCAAACGTTGCAGACTCAGGATTCTTCTTCCCAACTCTACCCGCTAACCGTGAAGTCGCGAGTGCAGCGCCTGCAGGGGGAATGAGCGAAGCTCTCCAAGGCTTGCTGACCGAACTCGACAAGATCGATACATCGATCAAAGAAAGCGGAAATGCCTCACCGCAGCTTTACGATGAACGCGCGAAAGTTCTTCGAAAGCTCATTACATCGAGCCAAGGTAGCGAAGATATGGGATCGTGGATTCATCAGTTTGCAGACTCCGTCTCATCGGCGGTCCAAACCGGTGTCTATCCCGATGGCATCGCGCAGCTGAAAAATCTCGAAGCAAGTCTCGATCAAATTCCCGGTGGTGCCGAACACAAAGCCTACGTCGCTTTCAGAACCATCACCAGTGAAAACATGGTGCAATTGATGGATCCTAAGGCAAACTATGCCGTGATCCAAGAAGCCCATATCGAGAAACTCAAAGAATTCGCTCAGCAGTATCCAACT
>CAIJIZ010000770.1 GCA_903820735.1 uncultured Pirellula sp. | reverse complement strand
CTAATTCCTAATTCCCCCCCCCCAGGTTCGGCTTCTATGCGCGCTGCAATTTTCCGAGAGTTTCGTGGTCCGATACGGATCGAAGAAGTTCCTGTTTCGCCGTTAGCGAGTCATGGGGCGAGGATCTTGGTCAAGGCTTGTGGGATTTGCCGAAGTGATTGGCACGCTTGGATGGGTCACGATCGCGATGTGCCATTGCCACATGTCCCAGGCCATGAATTGGCAGGGGTGATTCACGAGGTTGGTAGTTCAGTTAAGAGGTTCAAGGTTGGGGATCGCGTTACAGTTCCATTCTGCTGTGGTTGCGGCACATGTTATCAATGTTCGATTGGCAACACTCACATCTGCGACGCCCATAGCCAACCTGGGTTCACTCATTGGGGAGCTTTTGCAGAGCAAGTCGACATTGAGCAAGCGGACGTCAATCTAGTAGCGTTGCCAGATGGGATCGACTTTCTGACCGCAGCGAGTCTTGGATGTCGCTTTATCACGGCGTTTCGCGCGTTGGTAGACCAAGCCAGGGTTAGTGCTGGTCAATGGGTAGCGATTCATGGGTGTGGTGGAGTCGGGTTATCAGCAATTGAGATAGCCAAAGCTGCAGGCGCGTTGGTGATCGCTATCGATATTCAGCCTAGTCGGCTTGATTCCGCCAAGCGACTCGGTGCGGATGAGATCATCGATGCGAGTCGGATTGATGTTGTTCAGCGCATTAGGGAGATTACCAATCGGGGAGCGGATGTTTCGATCGATGCGTTGGGGCATCCTCAAACATGTTGGAACTCGATCGCTTGCCTGGCGAAAAGAGGCAAGCACGTTCAGGTAGGATTGATGCTGGCAGATCACGCCGCTCCGGCGATTCCGATGGATGCCGTAATTGCTAAAGAGCTTGAGATTTACGGCAGCCACGGCATGCAATCGACTCAGTACGGACGAATCTTTTCGATGATCGAGAAAGGTTTGGTCTCGCCACAAAAGCTCTTGAGCGATACCGTTAGCCTACAGCGAGGTGTCGAACTGCTAATGCGTTTCGCAGAGTTTCCTAACTCTGCGATGACGGTTATCGATCTTACGCTTTAAGATCACATGCCTTGAGTTCACACATCGATAGTCATCACCGAGTTTGCTTCTTCCGCTAACGATCCACGACGATACTTCATGCAAAATCAACGCGAGTTCACCGAGAGCTGGCTACAAGCCCTTACACTCAGCGCCGACCACAGCCATGCGCGTTCTATTCGACCTTGGCTTACTACCATCCAAACACTAGCAGCAAGCGAGCCGAATGCGGAGCAAGCCCAAGAAGCAGAAAAGCTTTGGGAGTACGCAAGTGGACACGGCTTGCTGTCGCTTACCACCTGTTTGCCTGCGCGCTCGAATCCTTGGCGTTTCGAAGATGATGAATGTTATAAATTCACGCCAGTAGATTCTGCGTCGAATCCGACGCCAAATGGCGATGCTGTTGGCACAGCTGATGGGAATGCCATAACGAAAGAGCGATGGTTGACCGAATTGGGTATTTCACCGGTTCGGATTTCAGGGGTCGCCCATGTGACGGCTGCCGATTGGTCGAACGCTATCCGCAAAGAAGCGGTCAAGCGAGGCAAACCGCTGAATGTGACTTCGATCCCGGCGGGGAACATGCTGGATTTGCCTTGCACCTTGGAGTGGGATTTACATCATTGGAAGGTCAGCTTTGCGCAGCCGAGCTGGATGCAATTGACCTATGAGTCGCCGTTTCAAGTCGATCGTCCGGACATGGAGCGATTGACGGAGTACTTGATGGATGCGTTGGGGGTTGGGCAAGAGTTATTCAAGCCGATGCAAAAGCTTTCGGCATTTGAGCCTGAGTCAGCTCCTTGGACTTTATGCATTCCTGATTTCTCCGAGTGGCATCGGGAGGTTCTCTTCTCGCAGAGTATCGGTTTGTCCCCTTGGATGCGTCGCACTTGGAATTGTGTGTGGCCTGTGATCATGCGGGAACGCAATCGCCTCAGGGGGCCTTGTGACTTGCAGTACTTGCGAACGGAGCTGAAGGCTTGTTTTGACAGCGAGCCGGCGATGGTCCAGTGGATGTTTATTCTTGCAAGGTTAGCTTGCGAAGTGCGTCTGGGCACGGGACTTGGTCTGTGCGGGGATTTTCACTAGCGGTTTGTTGGCGGTTTATCGATTCAAGTTGTGGCGAAGTCGGTGAATGCAAGTGCTTCCATGCCATTGAATGCAATCGGCCGGTAATAGAAGTAGTACCGGCCGACTGTTTTTTGAAGTTAGGGCTGATTGCTTGTGGCTCACAGCCTTACACTTGCGGATGTGCTAGCTGCATCCGAGGCTATTTCCGCAGTTGTGGCAGAGGTAGCAATTTCCGTTTCGCACGGTAACAGCACCGCAGTTATCGCATGCGGGTGCGTCGGTTTGGAAACGTTGAAACTGTTCTGCTCTGCTTCCTTCCTGCAAGGATGTTTCTTCTCGCATTGGAGCCGAGGAGATTTCCCAGGAAGGACTTCGATCTTCGTGGCTAACGAACTTCGCTTCGGTTCGCAGAGAATCGGCAGCTTGGATGGGCAACGAAGTTGTTTTCGGTGCTGCGCTCTGCTTGTCGTTTCCGTGCTTGTCGTTTCCGGAGATCAGATCCGCTTTGGCTTTCTGTTCTTCGCGGAAGCCGGCGAGGAAGGTCATTCCGAGCCAACGGAAGATGTAGTCGACGACGCTCTTTGCGATGCGGATTTCTGGGTTGGTCGTATGTCCGTTTGGTTCGAACCGGGTGTGGCTGAACTTGTTGACAAGGACTTCGAGAGGAACGCCGTATTGCAGGGAGATGGAGATAGCGGTGCCGAAGCTATCCATCAGGCCGCCGATGGTGCTACCTTCTTTTGCCATGGTGATGAAGACTTCACCGGGTCGGCCATCTGGGTAGAGTCCGACGTTGATGTAGCCTTCGTGGCCGGCGATACTGAACTTGTGGGTGACCGAGTTTCGAGTATCGGGCAATCGTTCGCGACGTGGCTTGAAGACGATTTTCTCGGTGATCTTTTCGATGATCTGGGCCGCTGCTGCGTCTTCGGCTTTCTTCCCTTCGGTCTTTGTCGAGAGTGGTTGGCTTTGTTTCGAGCCATCGCGGTAGATAGCGACAGCCTTCAAGCCGAGTTCCCAACCCCAGTAGTATGCATCTTCGATATCCTTGATGGTGGTATCGTGAGGCATATTCACGGTTTTGCTGATAGCACCCGAGAGGAATGGCTGGGCGGCGGCCATCATCTGGACGTGGGCTTGCCAACGGATGCTTCGCGTACCGTTCGCAGGGGTAAAGGCGCAGTCGAAGACCGGTAGGTGTTCGGCTTTCACGTGCGGAGCGCCTTCGATGGTATCGCGATCGTTGATGTACTTGGCGATATCTGTGACTTCTGTGGCGGAGTAACCGAGGTTTTCCAAGCCGAGAGAAACCGAGCCGTTGACGATTTTAAGCATACCGCCGCCGGCGAGCTGCTTGTATTTGACCAACGCGATATCGGGTTCGATGCCGGTGGTATCGCAGTCCATCATAAAGCTGATGGTACCTGTGGGGGCCAATACGGTAGCTTGGGCATTTCTGAACCCGTTCTTTCGACCGGCTTCCAAGACGCGATCCCAAGTTTCCCGGGCGGCGTCTTTGAGGTATCTCGGTCCGGAGTCTGGGATTTGCTCGACGGCGTTGCGGTGCATTTGCATCACTCGCATCATCGGTTCGGCGTTTTCGTCGTATTCGGCGAAGGTTCCCACGACACCGGCCATCTCAGCGCTTGCGAGGTTCGCTGCGCCGTGGAGCAACGCGGTGATCGAACCGCAAAGTCCATGGGCGGTAGCTGAATCGTAAGGAACGCCGCTTGTCATGATCAAGGAGCCCAAGTTGGAATAGCCGAGTCCCAATGGGCGGAACAAGTGGCTATTGTGAGCGATTCGATCGGTTGGGTAAGCGGCGTGGTCGACCAAGATTTCTTGGGCGATGAAGAACAAGCGGGAGGCGGCCATGAAGCCTTGGTAGTCGAACGATCCGTCCTCACGTCGGAATTTCATGAGGTTAATCGAAGAGAGGTTACAAGCCGTGTTGTCGAGGAACATGTATTCCGAGCAGGGGTTCGACGCGTTGATTCGTCCGCTGTTCGGGCAGGTGTGCCACTTGTTGATCGTCGTGTCGTATTGAACACCTGGGTCACCACAGTGCCAAGCGCAGTCGGCCATACGATTGAGGATCTCACGGGCTTTGTAGGTTGGTGGTTCTTCGCGGCACTTATCGGAAATCCAGCGAGTCTTCCAGTTCCCGTCGGCTTTGACGGCTTCCATGAAGTCATCGGTCATGCGAACCGAGAGGTTTGCATTTTGGAACATTACCGAAGAATACGCTTCGCCGTTGAAGTTCGATTCGTAGCCTTCGCGGATCAACGCGTGGGCTTTTTGCTCTTCTTTCCATTTGCATTCGATGAATTCCATGATGTCTGGGTGCCAGACTTTGATCGATTGCATCTTCGCAGCGCGGCGAGTCTTGCCGCCGGACTTCACAACGGCAGCGATTTGGTCGTAGACACGCATGAACGAGAGCGGGCCGCTGGGTTTTCCACCCCCGGAGAGTGTCTCGCGGCTGGAGCGAATCGTCGAAAGGTCGGTTCCGGTACCGGAGCCGAACTTAAAGAGCATCGCTTCGCTCGTTGCCAAGCGCATGATGTCTTCCATGTTGTCGTCGACGCTTTGGATGAAGCAAGCGGAGGCTTGTGGGTACTCGTAAGGATTTTCAGGTTGTTCGAGTTCCCCTTTTTCAACGTTGTATCGCCAGTTGCACTTCGTGCCGATGACGTTGTATTGTTGAAAGAGTCCGACGTTAAACCAAACGGGAGAGTTGAACGAACCGACTTGGTGCAAGCAAAGCCAGGTTAGATCACGGTAGAATCGTTCCGCGTCTTCGGCGGTGTCGAAGTATCCGTCTTCTTTGCCCCAGTCGGTAATGGTTCGAGTGACACGGTGAATGAGTTGACGGACCGAGTATTCGCGTTCGCCTGGGTTTTTCGGATCGCCGTAGAAGTACTTGCTCACGACGACGTTGGTCGCCAGTTGGCTCCAACTCGAGGGGATTTCCGCATTGTTTTGTTCGAAGAGAACTTTGCCGTTCTCGTCCTTGATCGCAGCGCTGCGGACTTCCCATGTGACGGTATCGAAGGGATCTGCGACGGTTGTCGGGCAGAATTTGGATTCGATTTTAAGTCCGTTACGATTGCCACGAACTTCCCGCGTCGTTCGGGTCCGGGTGCGACGCTCACGTCCCATTTCTACTGTTGCCATTCCTTCGTACGACTCCCAAATTTTCGAGGTGAAAAACCGCAGTGACAAGGATCGAGCGGTTCGGAAAAGCCGACGAAGGAGCGCATTTCAGATCGCTGCGTTCGTTGGAAATCCTTTTTTAGCTCGGTTCGCACTGCGAAGTGGAAAAGACCGATGTTTGCGACCATTTTGGGTTTCATACCCAACATCCTTACAAGCCTCCGACGCGCTTCGTCCGGCCACCTGATCGCAGGTTGATGGCTGGTCGTAAGCGAACATGTAGTTTGCAGGACTCGGTGAAGTACCCCTGGAATTTCCAGTGGTTCTATCCCAAGTATCGGAGAAAACTACTACCAGTAGTAGTTAATTCTTCGAGAAGCCACTACATGTTGCGTCATGGCTCCGCAGTTTATCGTTTCCACTCGGCATGTCAAACTTTTTCTTTGAGCGACCGTAAAGCCCGAACAAGTCCGGTTTTAGGATTAGGTAAGCGTTGCTACTACTGGCCAAACTGGGGTGTTTGGAGTCCTCGCAGGGGTGCTTAAACATTGGATAAACCGACAGTTAAGAGAATGTGAATCGGTGCAGTGACTAGTTAGGTCACCGGGGAAAGAATTTGGGAAATATTTTCCCGAAAGCCGTACCTTGGAGGGGGCGGATAGTGGCCGGTTGATTGGATTAGTGGCCGGAGGAGAGGATGCGGGGTTGGGCGAGGGTATCGGGGAACCAAGCGAGTATGTAGGAGTTTTTTCCGGAAGTCATGGAGACTTGATGGGTATTGGTTCGGTGGCTGATTCTGCCGAGATGTTCGGGTGCGAGGCTGATGGTGTGAGATCCAGCGGGGATTTCGACCCGAAGGACTTGGATTTTTCCGGGTAGCAATCCCCAGCAGCGAGTGTCTGCGTTTTCGAGGGCTTCCCAAGCGACGCCTGCGGCATCGAAGCCCAGGGAGGTCAAGGAGTTCTGGGAGGTTTGTTGTTTGACGGCCGCCACGGTGGCTTTTTTAAGAACGCGGCGAGCCACAGCGCGGGCGATGAGTTGGGT
Source organism: uncultured Pirellula sp. (assembly GCA_903820735.1). Lineage (GTDB taxonomy): Bacteria > Planctomycetota > Planctomycetia > Pirellulales > Pirellulaceae > JBKCUI01. Next base: position 2,875 of record CAIJIZ010000770.1, on the reverse strand, counting down.
CCGTGCAGCTTCAGAAGTATCGACGGCGAGTTGGTCGATGTCGGCGATGGAGACTGTCGAACCGATCGGTTGGCCGTTGACTGCGACGTTGACGGAATCGATATCGAGGTTTGGCGCGACGACTTTAGGGACTTTGATCGGCGCGATGGTCGGAGGGAGTTTGTAGGGGCCAAGGGCGGAGATGATACGGTCTGCGATCAGCAGTGCGTCGCTGGTAGGCTGTTCAACGGATTCGACTTTGTGGGGGCCGCGGCCGACGAGTGTGAAGATATACAATGCGCCGCAGCCGGGTTGAGAGTGTACTCCTTGGGTGGCTCGGGCGACGTCCCATCGGATCGGTTCGCAATCGGGTAGCAGTTCCGCGACCTGCGTGTAGCTACGTAACGCATCATCGTAGTCGACGTGAGTTTGTTCGCGGAGCATACCTCGCAAGTAGAATCCGATGGGTAGGCCGCGAAATTTTTTGGTGTTCAAATCGCCGGGTGGCTTTGTATTGTCAATAGAGGCCCCCCAAATTCGTTGCATGACGGCGTCGTGTTTGTCTTGTATTTGCAGCGTATAGCTTTCCGCATCTACGCCATCTTGCATGAGGCTTGCAAGCGCAAGATAGACTCTGATAAGGATTTTCTCGTAGTCTTCGCCTGCATAAGATCGAACCGTATCATCGGTCCACATCGATATGGTCTTCTCGCTGATCGACTCTTGTTCAAGATGATCGAATCGATCGCGAACTTCTTTGAGCCGCGTTTCGGCTTCTTTGCATCGTCCTTCAAGCAGATCGACGACGGCGAGATCAAGATTGGCCACATCGCGATCCTGCCTGTGGCTTTTGTGAAGTTTTTCCAAGCGATCGCGGCACGCGTCGAGCTGCCCTTCGTAGAACAGCGAGCGCGATAACGAGATGCGTTTGGCGTGCGTAGAGCAGCCCGCGCCCGAGAGCAGGCTAAGGCTAATGCTGATCAAACTGACGAGCAGCCGCGATCTCATTTCAGCGGCTGTAATTCCAGAAACTTCCCATTGCGGATTTGTGATAACCCTTTCGGATTTCAGCAGACTCCTTGCTGTAAACACCGGAGTGAACGTTGGTCAGTTCCAGGGTCAGTAGGTAGTCACGCTGTTTCGATGAATTGCGTTGCGTTGTGCCGCTTGTGAGTTTCGCGTAGAGCAAGTAATCGATCGGGGCCCCTTGGCGTTCGAGGACGGCAGTAAAGAGCCGCATGTTGTCGGGGATCATCAAGGAATCGGGGCGCAAGCGGGTTTCTTGCAACGCGGCTTCGACCATCCGTCGGCTTACGGGACGGAATACATCGGACTCAAGGATCTTGCTATCGATTTGTTCGTAGAGTTGATCTTTAAAGTCGCCGATGTCTTCGGACATTTTGTTCTCGACGCAAACGAAGCAGATGGTTTTCTTCTGCGGCGAGCCATCTGGTGCGATGCTGCACTGTTCTTCCTGGCGTGTGAGCAACTTCGCTACCGACTCATCGACAAGTGGATGGAAGACTTCGGAACCCGCCTCGTGGCTGCCGACGAGATCCTTCGCGCCGGGTTTTACAAGGTGGCCGTACTGGTAACCCCGGCAACCGGCGATGCCGCTGAGAATGGGTGCAAGGCTTGCGCACGCCAAGGCAGCGCGAAGCCACTGGCGGCGGCTTGGTTGTTCATAATCGCATTCGCCCTCGTGAGCGCAGTGAGGCTCGTTGAGGTGGTCGGGCTGGGCCCGTTTTGAGGATGGCTTTTTGGGCTTCATGGGGATTCCTTTCCCTGTATCACAACGGCGAATAGTTCGGCTTCGCTCGGGGCGAGCATGGCTGATTCTTGGAATTTCCCCTCGCGGGCACAATAGGAACTTGGAGATTAAGTTGCGGCGGAGGTTTTTTTCCCGACAGGTGCTTACGAGATTGAAAGAAAAGTCGATTCAGGATGTGTTGACTGGTGGGTTTAGGGGGGCGGGGAAGTCGATAACGGGGCGTTAAAATCGGAAATTTCGTTACAGATGAAAATTCTGAAAAAACTAGAATTCTGCGGATTGTGTGGTTAACATCGATCCTGCATACTGTGGCGGTTTTGAGGGTGGTGCGGGGTTTACCGGAGCTTTGGTAGCACTCGCAAGGGGGGTGTCGAGTCTGTGTCTTGGCTCGATCGAACGATTTTTTGCATTTGTCAGACTTGGACACAAATCCCGATCATGATGACTTCGTCGAGCGAAATTCAGGAGTGTGGCCTTCAGACTCAATGCGACCGGGAGGTAAGTTGCCTTCGCGTCAGTGTTATTGTACCGGTATACAACGGTGGCCTGGCTTTTGAAGCTTGTTTGGAGAGTCTGAAGGTGGCTCGCCCGGCACCGGTAGAGATCATTGTGGTCGATGATGGGAGCACGGACGGTTCTGCGGATCGGGCTCGGCGTGCGGGTTTGAAGGTGCTGAGTACTCCCAAGGGCCGTTCGGGGCCTGCTACGGCTCGGAATTTGGGTGCTCAGGAAGCGACTGGGGACATTCTGTTTTTTGTGGATGCGGACTGCAGTCTTGCTCCCGATGCATTGAGTCATATCGAGTCGATTTATGACAGCAATCCTCAAGTTGCTGCGGTGGTCGGTTCTTACGATGAAGAGCCTTCGGCAAGAAATTTACTTTCGCAGTACAAAAATTTGCTTCACCACTATGTGCATCATAACAGTGGTCCGACGGGCTTTACGTTTTGGGGTGCTTGTGGGGTAATCCGCCGTGCGGATTTTGAAGCGGTTGGTGGATTCGATACTTCGTACAACACAGCATCCATTGAAGATATCGATTTGGGGTATCGCTTGAGGGCGGCGGGCAAAGAGATTCGTATGTATCCGGCTTTGCAAGTCAAGCATCACAAGTGTTGGCGTCCG
>CAIJIZ010000769.1 GCA_903820735.1 uncultured Pirellula sp. | reverse complement strand
TCGAGGCCTTCGAGGATCAGCACGTGGGCGGCTCGTCCGACCAAGTATGCGGGCGATTCCTCTTGGGTGCGTGGTTGGGTCTTCTTGCGGTAGTAGAGCTGGGGGCACTTGCGAAAGTCGGCCAGTTGGTGGCTGGAAAGGTAGTGCTTCGCTTTAGCGTGATATTCTTCGGCTGATTCGTGGATCAGAAACGACATCGATGGGGACTGATGCATGGCAAACTCCTGCGTTGTTGAACGTGGAAGCGTTGTGCCTCCATATAATTATTTGCCGCTCGACCTCCAACTTCGCGCGCTTCGATCAAAAGACAGGTGAGTGCTCTGACCCTGTATTTTGCTCAATGTGTAGTCTCAGCCGTCTTTGTGACCCTGTAATGAGTCCCACGTGGGGTCATATGTGACTGACGTGACCCTGTAATGTGTCCAATGTGGGGTCATATATGACTGGCGTGACCCTGTAATGTGTCCCATATGACTTTTGAGACTACATATATGACCCTAGATACGTGACCCTGTATTTCCCGAACAATTGCCTCGCGATCGAAACATTCCAGCGAGCCAATGGAGGAAATCACATGAGCACGACCAAGAGTAACCGACCAACCGAACGCAACATCGCCAAATGGATCTCGTCTCGAGCCCGACGCATGGGCTTTCGAGGTCACGACATCGAAGACGTCCAGCAGCAGATCATGTTGGTCCTGATGGATTTCCAGCTCGATGCAGAGAAAGCCAACGGGGCATCAAGCCAAACAGCCATTACTTCCGTGATCGATCGACAGCTCCGATTCATGCGACGCACGCGACTGCGATACAGCGACCGGGTCTCCGGAAGCGAGGATCTGCCAAGCGATGTCGTGGATGGATCGTACGGTGTGGATTCAGCCAAGCAGATCAATATGTCCGAGGACCTAGCGATGGCACGATCGCAGCTTTCCCCTTTGGCGCAGAGCATTTGTGATGCCCTCTCGGATGGCCAATCGATCAACGAGATCGCACGAACGATGGGGCTGAGTTGGCACACGATTCACAAGCATGTTGACGCGATTCGCGAATGTTTCGCATCGTTCGGACTAAGCGACATGGCCACCTGAACCAACGAAACCAACAACCTTTCCAAAGCGGTCGAAAGACTGCGAAAAGCGGCTGGACTTTCACCGGTAAGTGAGCCTCCTGTGTGCATCGGCATCTGGAGCTCACGAACCCGACGGACAACGAATACTTGGGTTTTTGAGAGAAAGCGAGATGACCAATGGATAGTCACGAATCGATCGCTCCGCTAGCGGTCAACGGCAAGGCGGCAGCGAAGATGCTCGGGGTTTCCGAGCGGATGTTTTGGGAGCTACGCAACCGCGGAGAAATCCCCCACATCAAGATCGGACGCCTGACGCGATTTGCGGTTTCAGACCTGAAGCAGTTCTTGGAACTCAAACGCTTGGAGACCGAAATAGACGAATCCAACGGGATCGATGAGCCACCAGATGAGGAATGAACTACCCCATCCAACTTGGAGAAACATTAGATGGCATCGATCACCACCGCCAATTCAGGCAGCAAACGAGCGCTCTTCTACGACGAGACAAAAACCCGCCGCACTGTGTATCTTGGCAGGGTTTCGGATAAAGAGTCTGAGACGATTCGGCGACGCATCGAAGGAATTCTGAGCTCGAAGATTCTCGGAAGTCCGATGGCCCAGGACGATGCGGCTTGGCTAGCCAAATCCCCGGCGCTGCGAGAAAAGCTCATCGCTGTGGGTTTGGTCGAACCTGAGCCGATTCCAGAGAAGGTAATTATCCCGACGCTCGATGCGTTCCTCGATGGCTACATCCAGCGCCATGGCAACAGTCGCAAGCCAGCAACCGTCGCGGTATGGAAACAGGTGGTAGCGAACCTCAAAGAGTACATGCCCGAGGGAATCCGGATCAACCAGATCACTGCGGGCCACGCGAAAGAGTTTCACGAGAAGCTCAAAGCCAGAGGGATGGCCACGACGACGATCCACAAGCGGATCCAATTCGCGAGGCAATTCATGCACGACGCGGTCGATTGGAAGATCATCGAAGAGAACCCATTCCTCAAGGTAAAGACCCAAAAGAGTTCGGTGAAGGTCAACGAGTTCGTCCCTCGGGAGGTGGTCGACAAGCTGATGAAGAAGGCAAACCCAGTTTGGAAAGTGATACTGGGGTTGAGTCGCTACGGAGGGCTTCGGACGCCCTCGGAAACGCTGTCGCTACGCTGGGAGGACATCGATTGGGAAATGAACCGAATGAGTATTCCAGAGCCAAAGGTCGAGCATCACGAAGGTCGTGGCATTCGTAGCTGCCCGATCTTCCCGGAGCTGAGACCGATCCTCGACGAAGCGTTCGAGATATTCGGTGACAAGAGCGAATACGTAGTTGCGGCTCCGCAGTATCGCGCCGCAGCCAATACTGCGATGGGTTGGAAGAACTCGAACCTCCGCACCGAAATGACGCGACTGCTGCGCCGCGCCGGAGTATCGGGTTGGCCACGATTGTTCCATTCGATGCGAGCTAGCCGCCAAACAGAACTGCAGCGTGAGTTCCCGCTTCACGTTGTATGTTCCTGGCTCGGCAACTCGCCTCGAATCGCACAGCAGAGTTACCTGCTGGTCACCGAAGATGATTTTGCGAAAGCTGCCGGCGTGGCGAAGGTGATGGTGGAGGGGTGATGTGAATGGTGGTGTGGAGATGGTGCCGGGAAATGGGCATCCTTACCCGATTTCTGCATTTTTTGGTTATGGGCCATCCATCCGGTGAAGGACAAGAATCTCGACTACATTATCGTCATCATTTAGCACGAGAGCAACAGACCAAAGGTGACTTACCAAGAAACCGGCACTCTCGGTTCGGTGGCAATGGAGGAATCGAGAGTTCGAAATGGATTTGTATTCACGATCATCACCAATGAAGCCTGGGTTTTCCGTAAATGATGCAGCGGTTCGCAAGGCACATTTAAACCCAGCTTTTTCCATTGCAGCGCGGGCTGCCGCCAATGGAGTACCAACTGGAATTAGCTTAGCAACACCGGTAATCATCTCATCGCGATTGTCGGCGCGAATACGATGCGACGATAGCGATTGGCATCCGCAAAGAAAGAGGAAGCAAAATAGAAGTGCGATATGTTGCATCAGTGAATCCATTCAAATGCAGAACGATAAGGATAATCTGTCGGGGCCGCCTGCAAGACCTTCATGCCGCGCGAAACCATGATGGCGGCCCGGTCAGCTTCATCCGCTGGTTAGCACTTGAAGCCGTAGCTGCTCAAGGCGGCAGCGGAGTATTCGAGGAATACCTCGCTCCATCAATCCACACATCAACGATCCCGTGAATGCCCTGTGCTTGCCAACCGGGAAGTAGCGCTTGCTTCGCCCACGGCTGCCAGAGCGACCACGGCGGCAGGAAGAAATATCCTCCCTGCGCCTCGCCGACAGCAACGTATTTTCCGACGTGCGCACACACAGCAGTGGCGGCGCACACCAGCGCTGCGAGTTCGTCGTGCTGGGTCGTTGTCGGAAAAGCGTTCCAAAAGGCGGGGTCAGCCCACCCAAGGTGTTGTTGCAAGGCCTGGAATGCGCCGGTCATGTTGCAGAGAGAGAAGAATGTGTCCGTCTTGTCGCCTCGGTTCACCGCGGCGGTGGCGATCACTTGTTGGTCGAGCATTACGCCAAGGAAGGCATTCGGGAAAGCCTCGACAATGTTCTGGTCGGCTTGCACACGGGGATACGGGACGGCACCTTTGTCAAAGGTCTCCGCCTCAAATTGAACGGCAGTATCACAGCCAGAACGACGGAGCGCTTGGCCGGTGCCCGCGACATGGCTGGCTCCGGGCTTGCATCGTGTTTGATAGGCTCCCCGCATGAACAAGCTCTCGACGGGCCGCGAGTTGTAGTGGAGGACGTTCTTGGGCAACAACGGCGCGTCGATGCCCAGGCAGTCGAGACGGCGCACTGGTGCGAGAACGCTAGCACGGCTGATTTTGTCAATGTAAGTGTGATTCAGAACGAAGCCGCTGCCGCCTGTTCGGCAAACGCCGGAGGTCCGCTCCTTAAGGGTCAAACCCGCGTCGATTCCCGCAATGTCCGCCATGGGCAAGGTTCTCGTCTTTGGTGCTAACTTGTTTTTATACGGATCGGCCTAAACCCTGTAGACCACACCAGTGCAGCCTATCACGCAAGCTAGCCT
>CAIJIZ010000768.1 GCA_903820735.1 uncultured Pirellula sp. | reverse complement strand
TTCAAAACCAACGGAAAACCGAAGTGTAAACGAGGCGCGGATGCAATGGTAACCCGAACCGTCAGGGAGGCCATGGTAACGCGAAGCGTTAGCGAGGAAGGTCCGGATGGTTGACCGTCCGGATGAGCGATTGGCCGTGTGCGGTAGCTCCCTCGTTGACGCATCGGGTTACCATTTCGTGGCCAAAGGCCACTTCATCACCCTCAGGAAACCGTAATCCACTAAAAATCCCTCAGAACCAAAAAAGTGAAAAAAAGCGCGAACCTTCTTCTTAGCAAACTGTCTAACAGGGGCAAGCTATGCCGAAATGCATTCCAACCGCAAGGTTTGAAGGCGGTCGGCGAGTGAGCCACGGTTTTCATTGTTTTCCGATCTGTTATCGGCTAATATGGAGTTGGCTTTAGGTCTAAAGCCACCGGTAGCCAATTTCAGGTCGTCGGTTTTTTATTACATCTCATGCTGCACCATTAAGGTGTGGAGGAGCATCCCATGCGTATCACAACGAGTGCTAAGCGATATTTCAACGGATTTGCAGCCAAGCAAACATCCGAGATCGCCACCCTCAATAGTGTGGTAAGCGCGGTCTCCCTTCACTTTCTAGAGGTGCTCGAGGAATGGATGTTTCGTTGGAACGGCGCGACAAGCCCCAAACGCTTGGCCCATGCTGTTTGTGCAAGACCAATGACGCAGTGCCACCAAATGCACTGTCCGAGCCCGATGGGTTCGGAACCGTCATCTTGGTCGTCGCACTCACCAGTCAGGTCCAGCGGCAGGCAACGCGGCGGCATAAGCCGTTTCCGTTAATCGTTCATCCAATTTCAATATCGCGATCGCTTCTCTACCACTTGGTTTGAGAGAACTTCGCGGCAACACCTCGATCCTTAGCATTCGTCCTTCAAACGGACCCCCGAGTCGCACATAGCTGTGAACTAGCCCAACTATTCTAATGGGCAAACTTCACTCCGCCGTGCCGCTTGAACCCAAGTTGCATTCCATGCACGCAGTTCGGTCATCGTAACCAAATTGCCGTGTCAGTTTGCATCTAAGGTTCAAACCCTCCGTTTCAAAAAGGACCACGTATGCCTTTACCCCGGAGCATGAGTCCATGTCCTGTATTAACGCCAAACCTACCGCATTCGGTAGCGACAAATTCGATGCCAACACTGACTTGATCAATTTGGTCAATGCAGCCAAGGCTGGCCAACGCGAAGCCTTCGATGAATTATGCCGACGGCATGAAGCCCAAGTCCTGAACCTTGCGTATCGCAAGTTAGGGAACTGGGACGAAGCCCAAGAGTTGCGGCAAGACGTCTTCTTTCAAGTATGGCGCAAGATCGGTCAGCTAGAACATGCCGAAGCATTTTCGGGATGGTTGCGACAGATCGTTGCAAGAATGGCCATCAACAGAGGCGTTCGGCGGCGACGATTGACCTTGATCGATCACGAGGTGCTCGAAGCGACGATCGATTGTGAACACGATGCAGAAAAAGCATTGGTTCGCGAAGAAACCAAACGGCAACTTCACGAACAAATCGCTCTATTGCGTTCGATGGATCGCGAAACATTGATCGCGTACTACATCGACGACAACAGCATGATCGAGATGGCTGAAAAGTTTCACGCACCAATCGGTACGATCAAACGGCGGTTGCATACCGCTAGATTGCGGCTAGCCGAAGCTTGCCGCGATTTGATTGCTTGCTAGTCGGCGATTCGATCGGATGCTGCTAGCCTAAACGAACCTGCATCCTGATTCCCGCTGCTTCCTGATCCCCGAATGTGGGATCAGGAGAGCAGTTCGTGAACGACGCGACAAGGTTCAACACCGGTCAACCGCGTGTCGAGACCTTGGAATTTATAACTAAAACGCTGGTAATCGATCCCTAATTGATGCAGCAGCGTGGCATGAACGTCGTGAACGGAAACACGGTTCTCTACCGCATGATAACCGAACTCATCCGTTGCGCCGTAGCTGAAACCAGGCTTGAACCCTCCTCCAGCGAACCACATCGTAAAGCCTGCTAAGTGGTGGTCACGTCCGTCCCCTTGGGCCATCGGTGTACGTCCAAACTCGGACCCGAATACCAAAATGGTATCTTTGAGCATATCTCGCTGCTTCAAATCTGTGATCAGAGCCGCGACCCCTTGATCGACTTCTTTCGCCGTTCCTTCCGAGTGTGTCTTCACCGCTCCATGGTGGTCCCAATCGCGATGGTAGAGCTGAATGAATCGTACGCCGCGTTCGGCAAGCCGACGCGCCAAAAGGCAGTTCGACGCGAACGATCCATCTCCACCCTTCGTACCATACAAGTCGAATACATGCTCCGGCTCTTTGGAAACATCCATCAATTCCGGCACGCTGGTTTGCATTCGGAAAGCAAGCTCGTATTGTTCGATGCGAGTGGCGATCTCTGGATCATCGAGTCGACTGTTCGCTATTCCATTCAACGAAGCGATCGTGTCGACGACTTGTCGCTGCTGACTTCCGGAAACTCCCTTCGGATTGCCAACATACAGCACCGGATCCCCTGTGCCTCGAAATTCAACACCTTGATATTGCCCCGGCAAGAATCCCGAGTGCCACTGTCTCGCTGCAATAGGCTGCCGCTGCCCATACTTGCCCGTCGAAACCATCACGACGAAACCAGGCAAATTCTCCGATTCATTCCCTAATCCATAGAGCAACCAAGATCCCATCGCGGGCCTACCGCTGATCATCGTCCCAGTATTCATAAAGGTGTGGGCAGGATCATGATTGATCGCATCGGTATGAAGCGACCGCACGATGCACATGTCATCAGCGCAACGCGATGCAAGCTGCGGCCAAATCTCGGAGATGACTTGCCCGCTCTGCCCCCAAGGCTTAAATGGGTGCTGCGGCGCAAAGCATTGAAGCTTCTGTCCTTGAAGCTGAGCTATTTGCTGCCCCTTCGTAATCGACTCAGGCATTGCTTGGCCATGCATCTGAGCCAGCTTAGGCTTGTGATCAAACGTCTCTAAGTGAGTCATTCCACCTGCCATGTACAACCAAATGATCCGTTTGGCCTTCGGCGCATGGTGCAAGGGTTGCAAGATCCCGCGAGAAGCCGACTTCGGATCTGCATCAGCCCCAAAAGCAGGAGCAGTCCCCAGCGATTTTGCAAGCATCGATCCGAGTGCCATCGACCCGATCCCGACACCTTTTCGCTGAAGAAAAGCTCGGCGGTAAATCCCATTCTCAATTCGATTCATGGTCTGTTGTTTCTTTCGCTAGGTAAACGCATTCTCAATCAACGCGAGAAAAACCTGTTTAATATCTTGTAATCGTTTCATGCAGATTGAGCACAACCCGCGCGATGCTGGTCCAAGCCGCTAGTTCAGCAACATCTACCTTGGAACCCACCGGTCGTTCTCCAACTCGCAACAATTCGTTGGCTTGCTCGGGCGATTGCTTGAACTGATCAAGTTGCGATCGGTAGAGATTCTCGAGTACTTGCAACTCACTCGGATCAGCATTGCGGGACAACGCTCGCCGAAACGCTTTGTTCAGCTTGCTGGAAACATCCCCTTCTTGCTCCGCGATATGCTCTGCAAATGTTCGTGCAGCTTCTACATAAGTCGGATCATTGAGCAACACCAACGACTGTAGCGGCGTGTTGGATCGAGGGCGGTCTGCGGTGCACTCTTCGCGATTCGGGGCGTCGAAAACCAACAAGCTCGGGTGCAAATATTGACGCTGCCAGTGCGTGTACAAACCACGTCGATACAACTCCTCACCCTTACCGTTCTGCCACTCGCGAGTTGGGAAATTCAAATAAGCCCAGTAGCCAGCGGGTTGATAAGGCTTGACGCTTCGCCCACCAAGCTTGTTGACTAGCAATCCGCTGACGCTCAACGCATTATCGCGTACCATTTCGGCGTCTAACCGATAACGTGCTTGCCTTGCCAAATATCGGTTATACGGGTCTCTCTCTCGCATCGCTTGCGTCGCTACCGAAGATCGCTGATAAGCTTGACTCATCAGCACCGTCTTGATCCATCGCTTGATGTCCCAGCGAGTATCGATCATCCATGAAGCCAGATCGTCGAGCAATTCCGGATGGCTTGGCCATTCCCCTTGAGCACCAAGGTCATCGAGCTTCGTCGATAACCCAGACCCGAAGTAAAGCTTCCACAGTCGGTTACTCAAAACTCGAGCTGGCAAAGGATGCTTTGGATCGACGATCCACTTCGCCAAATCCAACCGGTTCAGACGCGTTGGGCTCGTTGCATTTGTTGCATTCGGTTCGCTAGGAGCTTGAGTAGCACCCGTTACAGCTGCTAGGGAAACCGGAAACGCAGGTTCGACAACTTCGCCTGTCTCATCCATCCAGTTACCTCGCGCTAAGACGCGAACCATTCGAGGTGGAACCGACTCGGTGATCAACGTCGATGTGATCGACTTGTCGAGCGCCGCGATCTGCTTCTGCAATTCAACGACTTGATTCCTCATCGGCTCAAGGCTTGGAGCAATGGCACGGAAGTGCGCCAAGAGCTTCTCACTTTCCTGTGCCGTTCGATCCTTCTTCTCTTTCGTCACGATCGCTTCAATGTCAGCCGGCAAACTGTTGGTCACCGCTATTGGACGTGGCGCGTTCGTCGCCCACAAGCGGAAGCGACCGATGGTGTGTTGTGGGTTATCTAGGTTTTGCCAAAGCCCGATGACGACCGAAGCATCGGCGGGTAAATCCAAGTTCTCTGCGGTTTCAAAAATTGCAGCATGGGGTTGGCCGACTTGCTCCATCACCGCCCATCCCCAATTGCGACCCTTAGTATCCCCATCGAGAGCCGCGGCAATCGCCCATTTCCCATACGGGTTTTTA
>CAIJIZ010000767.1 GCA_903820735.1 uncultured Pirellula sp. | reverse complement strand
TTTAAACGTCAAATCGAACACATCGGACTTGTGCAACGAAACAACCTTATCGTCGATATCTCCGATGCAAAACTGGTCGACCATACCGTCATGGAAAAACTCCATGAGATGCAAGCTGAAATGGAAGCCGAGGGGTTGCGTTTAGAAATCGTCGGCTTGGAGCAGCATCAAGCTCTCTCAGTACACGGAGATGCCGCCCGCAAACGTGGCCTGAATCGAATGCGTCGCATCACCATCATCGCTGAACCAGCTTGTGAAGAGCTCGTGCAAAGGGAATGCATCGCTCGCGGTGCTACCGGTTTTACCGTCACTCCCGCCCAAGGAGTCGGTCGCCATAACATCCACAACGGAACATGGGTGCCTTCTCCAAGCGTCCGAATCGAGACGATCGTCCCGTTCCATGTAAGCGAAGGATTAATCAAAGTCCTTCGCGAAGAAGTCATGGGCAAGTACCATGCAACGGTGTCGGTTGAGACGGTCGAAGTCTTACTTCCGTCTCAATTCATCGATGAAAACACACTCACGGGTGCTCCATCTACCGCTCATGCTTAACGCATATTAAGGCTTTACATATTCCTGTAACGTCGCATTCAATGGCAGTGGTTCAACGGCCTGTAGTTCAACGGCCTGTGGGTCGATGACTCGTGGATCAACCATTTGTGGGTCTACGACATCGATCTCAAGCCTCTCGCTAACCACTTCGCTCGTCGGATCCTGGCAAGGAGGACAGTACGCTCCTCCTGCCGATCCGGGGAAACCATACGTGGCCGAAGTGATCTGCCCGGGATCGACCCAAATGTTTTCCGAATCGACCCGAATCGTACCTAAGTCTTGGTCTAGGTTTCTTCGAAGCGCCTCGTAGAACACCCAAACACCTAAGAAGGTATTCTGGGCATTGAGAAGATCTTGCAACGCCGAGACACTGTCCCGAGCTGCTGTTGGCCCAGAAGCTTGATTCAAGCTCTCTCGAATCTGCCGCAGATCTTCGTTGATCGTGATCTGTTGCGCAGCTATTCGAACCGCGTACCGCTGCAACTCAAAGTTGTATTGGTTGTAGCGTATGTTTCGCAGGGATGACCTCAAGCCTTGCCACACGCTGTCCTCATAACGGTAGTAACTCCGCTTGGCTTGCTGATACTCGATCAACACTTGACGGTACTGGTTTCGCTCGTTCATTCGAGTCAAAGCCGTATCCCACTGGAATCCAGCTCGGAGCCGTCCAGTTCGACCTCGCAACGAAATGGGGTTGTCGTTGGCATTCTGAAGATCACCGCTGAAAACCACATCGAGATAACTCTCTAAGTTGTCAGCAACGACTTCGATCGATCGCCAAGAATCCACCAACTGTGCTCGCGCATTCATCCAGTCAAGCCGATTCTGCCTCGCGATCTCGACCGCTTCTTCTTGCCGCAAATCAACTTGCGGAAGATTCACACTCTCGACCCGCGACCGAGCTTGGAGAACTTGTAAAGCAAGCACGTCTTCTGCAAACTCCGCCAGCAAAGACTGACTCGGCAAAATCACTTGGTCACGCAAGTTTTTGAACTGCTCTTTACCGTCCCCACCCGTGCTCGCCAACGCTCGCTCTGCGTCTTCCTTCAACTGCTTGACCCGTATCTCACGAGCGCGGAAACGATCCTCAAGCCTATCGAGGTCCTTCGAAAGCTTCTCTGGAAGCGACTCCAAATCACTAGAAGACAATAATGCCAAGTCTAGGGTGTCGGTAGGGAGCAGATTGCAGACCATATCCCGCTCCTGTGCGTAAATCTCACGAAGTCTCGCTAACTCCGATTCACGCTGTGGCAGTACGTCTCGCAGCTTCGCAATGTCCTCGCGAACTCGCGCAAAGTCCGTCCCTAACAACGTCTTACGAACTTCTTCAATCGTACGAATTCCTTGCTGAATCCCAGCAACCGCCCCCTTGGACTCCTCGTTCCACTGAAGCGATCGCTCTTTGATCCCCGTCTGCGGATTGGCTTCCACTGGACTGAGTTCAAGCAACTTCGCATTGTCGTCGCCGATCGCATCCCGCAAATTCGCAACTTGATCTCGGCGATTCTTCAAGTCGGTACTGATCAAATCGAATTGATCGAGAATCGGATCCTTGATCTCAATACAAACATAAGGAGGAAGCCCGAGGGTGGACTTGAAGTTGTCCAATGCTTGCTCGTAGTTGAACTTCTGTTGCAGTAAACTGGCCTGCGAAGAAATCAACGCCTGGCGAGCTTGTGCTACCTGCAACTGCTGACTCGGGATCGCATCCTGAGTGGCCGGAATGATGGTCAACTGCTCGCGCAGCGTGTCTTCGAACCGAGCTAAGTTGTCACGCAACCGAGCCACGTTCTCTTCCGCATTGCGGATCTGTAACTGGTTCTGAACCAGCCCCAAGAAACCGCCGACCTGCGGTACCGCACCACCACCGCCAAACCCCGCACCACCCGCATTGTTCTGTACGTTACCTACCGTTCCGAATCCACCACCAAGCCCCGTGAAACCCTGAAGACCCGCACCACCAAACAAACCACCGCGACGCGTCGGACCAGGCTCAGCCTGACGTCCTACGGTAACCGTCGTGTAAAAACCTGTTCGATAACGCTCAAACGCCCGAACATTATAAAGCAACGTTCGCTCTGCAAGGGTCAATCGTTCCATCACCACGTCCCGCCCAGCCCCACGCAAGAGCGGCTGAACAAAACTGAAATCCAACAACGTCGTCGCCGTCTGCGTGTCGGGTCCAGCAAGCTGCCATGTCAACGTATTCGCAAACCCAACAATCAGATCCGCACCCGTCGTGAACTGACGACGAAGCCCAATGCCGCGCGGACCACGCGAAAACAAACTGTTCGATACCGTCGTACTCGTGTTCCCACCCGCACCACGACGCAACGAACCATCCGCTGTGTAAATCGATCCATAACCAGCAAAAAGCTGATTGCTCAATAAGAATCGCTCGGAACTGACGTCCAACGCCGAAAGATAAAGCGTCTCGATCTCAGCTTGGTAGTTCGTGCTATGCAATGTCGCTACACGCACCGCCGTATCCGCATCCAACACCAATACGCCACGCTCATCAAGCGGTAAGTATTGCCACCAAATCGGATTCTCCGCCGTGTTCGTCCGACCATTGACATCCCAAAGCGGATAATGCTTCTTGCCATTGACCATCCGCATGTACTCATGCGCAACCTGGTCATCCTCTGGCATCGGCGGTCGATCCGGATTGAAAGGATCAAACATCCGAGATGCTCGATCTACCTGAATTCCAGGTATCGACGGCGCCGCAGCATCGCAAACCTTTTCGTCAATCAACTGACTGACCTCCTGGTCGGCTCGCGTGCGATAATGCGCTCGATTGCAACCACTGAAAGTCATGGGAATTATTGGAACCAACAAAGCTGCTATGCAAGCATTACGAATTGCTGACTTCAGCCGTCGGTGGGTTTTCGATGAACCTTCCATGGGATACCTGTCTACGGGTATGTGGGTGGAGATACATCTCGTCAGATCGGCAGTTCCCACTCTGCGGATAACGCCGAGTTTGCGTTATTGGTAAAATATTCCGATTAACAAGCCTTTGACACCCAGTCCCCCCCCTGCCATTTTGCTAGCAAAAACCAACGTTTCCTTGCTTTTTGCTTAGATTTAGCACACTACTGCCCTTCGGAAGGGAAACTCCCCTCCGATGCAGGGGAGACAAGCTGGGTAATCTGCATGTAATCTACAAGACACCCGTTGTTTTATCCTCGCCCAACCGGATTCATTACCAACAGAAGGATCGGAGCACACACTATCCCTCGCTTGTACGCAATTTCCATCAAAGAAGTATTATGGATTCCAAGCGTGAAGTATCCGAAGGACCGGCACCAGAATACAAGTCCCGACGCAAATCCTACC
The DNA here is from genome assembly GCA_903820735.1 of uncultured Pirellula sp. Taxonomy (GTDB): domain Bacteria; phylum Planctomycetota; class Planctomycetia; order Pirellulales; family Pirellulaceae; genus JBKCUI01. Next base: position 15 of record CAIJIZ010000767.1, on the reverse strand, counting down.
ATCGGATAGCAAAAG
>CAIJIZ010000766.1 GCA_903820735.1 uncultured Pirellula sp. | reverse complement strand
GCCGATCTTGCCGCTGGCAAAAACGAGATCATTCGAATTCTTCCACAACGATTCATCAGCCCCCACTTGGCCAGAAACCACTTGGCCAGAAACTACTTTGCCAGAAACTACTTTGCCAGAAACTACTTTGCCAGAAACTACTTTGCCAGAAACTACTTTGCCAGAAACTACTTGGCCGTCACCCGATGGCTTTGCGTCTTGCGCTGAACCGTTAGCCTCACCATCAAACCCATCGCGTACGACTTCCTTGGCCCCAAGCGTTCGCTGTAGTTCTAGATCTGTCTGTTTTTCAAGCCATGAACTCCAAGTAGCCGGCAGTTGTTTCTCTCGAAGCTCAACTTCCGATTCAATCCTTGAGATTTCTTTGCGTACCAGTACAGCTTCAGCTTGCTGCTCCTTCGTAGGCACTCGCAAGAAAGGCTGCGCCGCTACGAACCCACTATAACTTGCTTGCTTCTCCTCAAGATTGTTAAACAGCGCAAAGAACTTATAGTATTCCGATTGAGAAACGGGATCCACCTTATGATCGTGACAACGTGCACATTGCATCGATAGACCCATAAAAACGGTAGCTGTAGTATGGACACGATCGGCGACGTACTCGACGCGATACTCCTCTTGAATGATCCCACCTTCGGTGTTGTGACCTTGATTCCTCAGAAACCCGGTAGCAATCTTTTGCTCCACAGTTGCATTCGGTAGCAAGTCTCCCGCGAGTTGTTCGGTTAGGAATTGGTCAAAGGGCATATTGCGATGATACGCGTCGATCACCCAATCTCTCCATGGCCACATCTGTCGATCTTCATCGTTGTTATAACCGTTGGTATCCGCGTATCGTGCAAGATCTAACCACTGTGCCGCCATGCGTTCCGCATAAGCTTCGCTTGCTAACAGGCGATCGACAAGTCTCTGCGTTGCATCGGGGGATTCATCTTGCAAAAATGCTTTAGCCATTTCCTCGCTTGGAGGTAACCCAGTTAGGTCAAGTGCTATGCGTCGCAACAGCGTCTCGCGATCCGCTTTCGGCGAAGGCTTGATCCCCTGGGATTCCAATTTCTTTTGGACGAGTTCATCAATCAAATCCGCAACGTCCACCTCGTTGTTTGTTGGCATTTGAGGCGGGGTGAATGACCAGTGCTTACTGTATGGAGCGCCGGATGCAATCCAGTCCTGCAGCAGTTTACGCTGATGCTCGCTGAGCGATCTCTTCGATTCCGGTGGGGGCATCTGCTTTTCAGGATCCTGCGAATGAATTCGTTCAACCAACGAACTCTTCGCGGGATCCCCCGGGATGATACTCCCACCTGCGATCGCAAGCTCCCGAATATCAAGTCGCAAATCCGCTTGCCTTGCCGCTTCATCAGGACCGTGGCAACTCCAGCAATATGTTGCAAGGATCGGCTTGATTTCAGAAGCGAAATCGGGCTCCGCGGCCTGGCCCTGGCCCCATGCGTTGCACGCGCAAACCAGGGTCAAGAGTGTCGCGCCTACAATGGCTGGAATTCGAAACAGTGTCTGCATTACAGGTGGGATTTTTGGTTTGAGTTTGGTTGAGAGGATTAATACCAATTCGAACAATACTAAGCCGTTGTGCTCCAGAGTCGACGTATCATCAAGCCTACGCTGACAGCCAAAACACCGAGGACATCAATCGGTAAGTAGATCACGCGTTGTCGCACAATGGTGCGGACTTCCTGGAAAGCCTGCGCCGATGGATCGAAATCGAACCACAAGTCCTTGTCGCTCGATGGCCACGTTCGATCATCCCAAGCAGTGAGCCACATCGAGGTTGGTTTTGAAGGATCGCTCGCAGACCCTGCATTCCAATCCTGCCCTTGATTCGGTAAAGCTCGTCCGATTCGATCCCGGATGTCCTGATATTCAACGGGCATCGAAAACTTTAGTTGTGGCCGATTCCATGCTTCCTTCTGGTCTCCCTCTCCAAGCGATCCGATTGCTCGCCCTGGTCCGACAACGAAGACTCGCAGCACATTGCGAACCCCCTCATCTGCGAACTGATCCTTGGGAACTCTGTACGGGAACAGCGGTGTGTCGGTTTGAAAAGACATTCGAACGCCACCAACTTCCGTTCGACTCGCGCTCGTATCGTACTTGAAAGCGGTGATTACCCACCCTTTATCGACGTATGGCTTTGACCACTCCTCCAGGTTTGGTCGCACTTCATAGTCGTTATCGGTCAACCACTTTGTAAGCTCGGCCGCATCGCTTGCTTTTAGGACGGCAACCTCGTAACCCGCAACTTTTTTGATCTCAAGTACATTGACTGCCGAAATCGGTGGAAAAGCTTGATCTGTCTTTCTTAAAGGGATTTTCGCTGATAAAGCGAATGGGCTAAGAAGGATTGGGAACGGGTCGACGGACCAACGATTTTTGATTTCGATGCGAGGTTGGATTTTTTCTTCCAACCGCGCAAAAACACTGCTATCGGCTTCCTCAATACTAGGTTGATTGGGAGAGGGAACCAAAAATCCAAAATCGGATGCTGGTTTCGCAGAGGTACCATCCTGAGGGTCTTGTGATTGGACCCGTGTTGGCTGCTTAAAAGCCGCTTCGCGAATGAAGTGCTCAGTACGGGAGACAGGATCCCAAACGATCAGAATTTTTTGATCCGCGATTCGGATTGCTCTCCCAGCGGCAAATGCTGGGCAACAAGCTTGCACGTTTTTCGGAGTCTCTCGAACGACAATCAAGCAAATCAGCAGTACGCTCAAGAAAGCGTGCGAAGAAAGAAGACTTGATCGTCGAATACGCATCTTGATTCGCATGGGATTGAACTCCTACAGGAAAATCCAGTTGAGAATTCTTTAGGGGATAAAACTGCTTAAGCTTGCTCTGGCGCTGGCGTACGATTCCAAGCTCGCCACCATCGCATCAACCATCGTAGCAGAGAGTTCGCAAGCCACAGAGCCCAGAGCAACATCATCAAACGATAGTACCAAATCGATATCGAAAGAATCCAAGGTTTAGGGAGATCCTTCCCGGACATTGGGGTGAACCATTGTAGCGTGAAATCCGAAGAGTTGTTTCCGACGATGAACATGCGGGGAGATCCCAACAATCCAGCAGTTACTACGGAGATCAAGATTCCAAGGGCTACAAGCGTCAGCAGAACATGAAAAACCTGAATTGCCTGAAGATATTGGGGATGCAAGCTAGATAGTTTTAAGCGTTCCTTGGCTGGGATCGAGAAGAGCCAGGCGACAAAGAGTACGGAAGCCACCACACTTACTTGGGTTAATCCAATTGCCAACAAAACCCACTCCCAAGTCTTCAACGGGGAATCGCTGCGCCACCCCAGAACAATCGCAGCGATGATCGCTACTGCCAAGATTACCCAAAACCTTACTGCAGGCCCTCGAATCGGACCATTTGCCCACAAGATCCACCGCGAACTTGGCACCTTCATGACCAAGCGAACGTTTGCAACTTCATCGGGCATTTTGACTTGCGAAAGAGGAACCACCGATTCAAGCGATTGATCGTTATTCCACAAGATCTCTACTTGTTGAGCACCTGGTTGTAAGGTGATCAAGCAAGCGTCTCCTTGCTGGCGGATGGGTATAGCCTTTCCGCCAATTTTGACCGAGGTCACTTTTGATTTCGGCGGTAACTCGATCCCCTGCTCGCCCCCCAAACTCGATTCGATTTCGAACCATAGAATCGATTGACGTTGGCGATAACCAATCTCCATTTGGTGCACAAGCCCTTGAATGGTCAAGAGTTTGCCCGGTACAGCCACGGGACGATTCCAACTTAAGCTAACCGTCTCTCCTGGCCATGGATACCAAACCGGTACCAAGTTTTGGCTTTGCTCGTCGAATATTGGCTCTAACCCACTCCATTGCATGCTCCATACTGGTGAGGACTCAACTCGCCATTGCTCTACAAGATTTGTGTTTGACAATCCCGATGGATTGCTTCCTTCGCTTGTTGTATCACCATTAACTTGACGTGCAGCGCTAAGCTTCAGGATTGAAACTGGGGGTATTTCTGACTCCCAAGCAAATTGCTTGTCATCCGCGCTGAAATTGATTTCCAGATAACCATTACGGTTCGTCAACCCAGGAGCAATAACTTGTTCCTGATCAAGCAACGGCACGCTCAGTGAAACGGCTTTGCCAGTTCGACTCAGTCGCCGTACGATGGTCTGTACCTTCCAAACCAAACCGATTTCCAGTCGTCGCTCCACTAAGAAGACAGATCGGTAATTACGCTGGTCATAGTTCGCTTGTCCTTCGGCCAGTTGTTTCTTTCTGGTAAATATGACCTGGGTATCCGGCTTGCCCTCAGCATTCACACCCGACCAAGTCCAATCCGGGGCGGTGATCTCAAGCGAGCGTGGAAGCAACTGGAAACCGAGAATCCACTCGGCCGATTCGGTGATTCGACCAGTAACCTCGACCCGGTGTATTCCTTCGGGGACGAGAAGCCAAAGATATCCATCGTCACGTTGTGTGACGATGCCATCAACACCGTCGAGCAACACTTTCTGTGGGAACCACGTCGGTAACTTACCAGGTAAAGGAATCGCTACTTCTTGGGTAGCATGCACGGTTGCATTCCACTGGATGCGATCAAGTCCCGTGACGATTGCAGTCCCATTGGCTTGGGGTTCGCTGGATAGATTAACGGTCATCATCGGAATGTCAGCCGCATTGGGGAATGCGTCGCTAGCAAGCTTTAATCGATTCTTAAGTACCTCGAGAGTGGCTTGATCCGGCACTTGCCCGAACGCCGTATTCGCTGCAGAGCAGAGCGATACGATCGCAAGAAAAAGTACTCCGATTCCTTTACGTGCAGTTCCGGCTTGCTCTTGGCTAACTTTGAACAATTGATTTACCCATGGCAGTGTTGTGCTCTCGCCTGCGAGCAATAACCCAAGCAGGGCGAGTAGCAAGACCAAACGTACGATGGTCAGCAAACGATGAGTATTGCATGAAATCAGTACTGGGCGGATCGACTCCTCCGGAGATACCGGACCGTCCCAAAAACAGCGAACGGTGTTACCAACCCATTGGGGCTTAGCGATCCCAGTTTGAATACTTGTCTTTGGATCGTACTGCAGGTTAGCAACTTGCTCGACCATCTGCTGATTGTAGCTATTCGATTGCTTGCCCGCGTAAGAGGAGTTCGCTTTCGAAACTAGAGGGGTGGAGGGGACATTAGACGCGTTAGGAGCCTCCGACTCCAACGACATTGCCGAAAACGTCTCGCTTTGGCCCGCAATTACGTCGAACCGACCATTTGAAGTTTGGTCCATCCATTGAAAGAGAGTGCGATTGCGAAAGGGGATGCTGCTTGGTTCAAGCTGCGGGTAGATTGCATTTTGAATTTGTGCGGCCGCAAACGGTAATAAATTGAGCAATAGCACACCGAGTGCAATATTCTTCCATATCATCAGCCCCTTGCGGCCTTGATCGGAACCCACAACGCGCAGAAGTGCAACAGGGACCAACAAGAGAAACCAAGTCCACCGAGGAGAACCAGGCTCATGGTAGGAAAGCCCAAAAGCGACCAGCGCAATCAAAGCTGGCAAAAAACCGTACAAACGAAAGACTGCTAAGGTCAAAACCAAAAGCAAAAACAGATCTAACAAACTCCAGGCCGTCAGCCAATCTCCTTCCACGCGGTCTGGACCAAGCAACGCCAACATTCGCCAACCCGGAGGCAAATAGAATGTACCTTCTAAGCTTTTGGCCCCAATTTGCCATCCCGTAGCAGGAATGTTTTCAACGTTTTCCGCTCTACCGATTGCATCGATCTCGGCTTTCTTCATTCTAAGTTCGAAGCCTTGTGCACCATTGACAGGGCTCTGGGTGATCAACTGCCTGACACCGTAAATACGTGCAACACCAAGTTTGTGTGCAGGAGAAACATCGAGTCTTGTGATCTGTTTTGGCTCACCTTTAAGTTGATCCGCATAAGTGAATCCACCTCCGTTATCGTCAAGCCAGAACGTGCGATTAATACTTAGCTGATTTGGGGAAACCAATCCGATCCCACGCGACTTCTCAATCAAGCTTGCAGGATTCGCAGTTTTCCACTCGAAGACAGAAAGGTCTCTCCATTTCTCTGGAAAGCGAGTCATCTGAACGTCGATAGGTGTGACCCCTTGCAACTCGACTAAACGCAGGTTCGGTGCGCTGCGCAAAGCGATCAATTCGGATGCTAGAGCCGGTGGGTTGGCCGGGGAGTAAGCCAATTCTTTGGTGTCTTCTGTTCGAAATGCATCGAGCAAGATAGTCCAATTCCCTGCGCGAACCTGCGCTTTTAATCGCCCGGATTCGTCTACCGCCACCGGAATCGGACTTGTTACATAAGAGAGCTGCCAGCCATCGGGAAGAACTACTCCTAACTCCTCTTCGCGACTCTTTCCTGTCGCGGTCAATTCAATAGCCGTTCGCAACCAAATCGGCGATCCGTCTTCGATCAGCCGATAGATTTGAAAGTTGAGTAGGTCCTTCTCGGTCACACCAGGTGTGGTCCGACTAAGCCAAAGATCGGCATTGGTGTCCCACGTCGGAGTAACGACCGCTTCTCCTCGAATCATCAATTCGACCCACCCTATCGCACGCGGAATACGCAGTTTTTGGGGCATCGCATTCCATTTCCACTTCCCCTCAATTCGGTATTCCCCTGCCGCAAGTCTCACCGCTGGGTAACCTGAGTGTTCGACAACGACGATCGGTTCTCCATCGGCTGTCACATCGACCGGCCAATAGTCACCACCTCCTGG
>CAIJIZ010000765.1 GCA_903820735.1 uncultured Pirellula sp. | reverse complement strand
TCGACACCATCGACGCAGCCAATTCGTAAGCGAGTCTTCGTGTCTAACGATGAAAAGTACTGACTCGCCGATCTGGCAACCGACCAACGAGCAAATACGGGGCTCAAATCTTTTCGAGTTCATCTCGAAGAAATACCCGGAACTGCTCGCCAATGCTCATAAACAACCGAATCGTTCAAAACACGACCTCTCGCAAGACTTACCACAAGACTTAACCAGCGAGGGCAACCTCGATGCAAATCACTTCGATGCTGCACGCCTAGCCAAATCCTTGCATCGCGAAAGCATCGAGCACGCGGGGCTCTTCTGGCGAAACGTCTGGGAACATTTTGGCTTGATCGGTGAGCTAGGCCCCCGCGATTCGAACCATGCGAACAACCTTTGGGAACACCGTTTCTTTCCCGATGGCAAACTCAATTTCGCAGAAAATATCCTCGCCCACGAAAATACCCTCACACACGAAAATACCCTCGCCCACGATGGGTCGGACGACACGCTCTCAATCATCGCTTGCGATGAACAAGGTGCATCCAAGCAGTTGACCAAAGGTGAATTGCTTGAAATGGTATTGAAAGTCGCTACGTGGATGCGATCCCGAGGTATCGGCCAAGGGGACCGGGTAGCCGGCGTCCTACCCAACGGTATCGAAGCGTTGGTAGCGTTTTTAGCTTCTAGCACACTCGGAGCCATCTGGACTTGTTGCGCCCCGGAATTTGGGGACGACGCAATCGTCGACCGTTTTGGCCAAACCGCGCCGAAGCTCCTCGTGATGGGCCTCGAGTCGCAATACAACGGAAAGCGATTCGCTCTTGGCGAACGACTGGAACGCTTGATTCAACGCTTGCCAAGCCTCGAAGGGGTCCTGCTAACCAACGATCAGACGCACACTGGTGGTTCTCACAAAATTCGCTTCGAACGCTGGAACGACGTGCTGGCTGTTCGACGAGAAGGAACATGGCAGTGGGAGCGGTTTGCATGGAACCACCCCCTCTACATTTTGTATTCGTCGGGAACCACGGGCGTTCCGAAATGCATCGTGCATGGAGCGGGCGGAAGCTTACTGCAACACGTCAAAGAGCAGAGACTTCATTCGGACTTGAAGAACGGCGATCGAATCTTCTACTTCACAACCACTGGTTGGATGATGTGGAATTGGCTCGTAAGCGCTTTAGCTTCTCGCGCTACCATCGTCCTCTTCGATGGCTCACCGATGTATCCAGATCCCGGTGTGTTGTGGAAGCTCGCACAAGATCACCAGGTGACCCATTTCGGAGCAAGTGCCCGGTACTACGCGGCGTTGGAAAAGATTCCTCACGTCCCCCGAGATCACTACAATCTCGACTCGTTGAGAGTCTTGCTCTCGACTGGGTCTCCTTTGTTGCCCGAGCAATACCACTGGCTATATCAGTCCGTTCGATCCGATATACACCTCGCATCAATCTCGGGTGGGACCGACATCGTATCCTGCTTTGTGCTCGGCCATCCGATGCTGGGCGTAGCAGCAGGTGAGATCCAAACCAAAGGACTCGGGATGGATGTCCAAGTCCTCGACGAGACGGGCCGGCAACT